>JBDKTH010001218.1:0-9899 GCA_039680305.1 Thermoguttaceae bacterium
GTTGACGGACGAAGGAGAAGATCCGCTGGTCCGGCATGCGATCGACGTGCGTGATCCGCCCGTCTGCGCATTCCTCGGCCACCAGCGGCGATTGGCCACGGAGTTGTGCGGCCTGATCGACCCGCTCGACTTGGACGAGTACTTGCGGCACGACGGTTTCAAGGCCCTCCAGCGTTGCCTGGACGAGATCACACCAGAGGCGATCATTGAGGAGGTCAAGTCCAGCGGCCTGCGAGGACGCGGCGGGGCCGGCTTCCCCACGGGGCTCAAGTGGTCCCGGGTCTACAACGCGCAGAGCGACGTGAAGTATCTCATCTGCAATGGCGACGAAGGCGATCCTGGGGCGTTCATGGACCGGATGCTCCTGGAGTCGTTCCCCTATCGCGTGATCGAAGGCATGGCCATCGCTGCCCGGGCGGTCGGAGCACACGAAGGGATCTTCTACATTCGGGCGGAGTATCCGTTGGCGGTCCAGCGAATCCGAGAAGCCTTGAAGCGTTGCGAGGTGCGGGGTTTGCTGGGTGACTCGGCAATGGCGGGCGGCTTCCGCTTCCACCTGACGGTCAAGGAAGGGGCCGGGGCGTTTGTCTGCGGCGAAGAGACGGCGCTGCTGGCCTCGTTGGAGGGCAAGCGCGGCATGCCCCGGTTGCGGCCGCCGTTCCCGGCCGACCAGGGACTTTGGGGCAAGCCCACGCTGGTCAACAACGTCGAGACCTATTCGCTGGTCCCCTGGATCTTGCGCCACGGGGCCAAGACCTTCGCCGCCTTGGGCACGGAAAAGAGCAAGGGCACGAAGGTCTTTGCCCTGGCCGGCAAGATTCGACGCGGTGGGCTGATCGAGGTTCCCATGGGCGTCACCCTCCGGCAGATCGTCGAGGAGATTGGCGGCGGCGTGCCGGAGGGGCGTCAATTCAAGGCGGTTCAGGTGGGCGGCCCCTCGGGCGGATGCGTGCCCGCCGAACTGGCCAACACGCCGGTCGACTACGAGGCCCTCACCGCCGTCGGCGCGATTATGGGCTCCGGAGGGTTGGTCGTGCTGGACGACTCCGACTGCATGGTCGACATCGCCCGCTACTTCCTCCGCTTCACCCAGGACCAGTCGTGCGGCAAGTGCACCTTCTGCCGGATCGGCACACGGCGGATGCTGGACATCTTGGACCGCATTTGCATCGGCCAGGGGAAGCCCGGCGACCTGGAGGAACTGGAGCAGTTGGCCCGCTCGGTCAGCGCCGGAAGCATCTGCGGCCTGGGCCGCACCGCTCCGAATCCGGTCCTCTCCACGCTCCGCTACTTCCGCCACGAGTATGAGGCCCACCTGGCGGGTCGCTGCCCTGCCGGCAAGTGCAAGGAACTGATCAAGTATCGCGTGACCGACCGCTGCATCGGCTGCACGCTTTGTGCCCAGCAATGCCCGGTCGATGCCATTCCCATGACCCCCTATCGTCCCCACACCATCGACCTCGATGTCTGCACTCGTTGCGACACTTGTCGAGTTGTGTGCCCGACTGGCGCGATTGTGGTAGAGTGAGATGCAGAATGAGGAGAAACAGGCAGAAGACAGACGCGGAAAAGACGGGACCGGCTCGTCTTCCACTGCCTGCCGCCTACTGAACAATGAACGCTCAAACCAAGAACATCCGACTGACAATCGACCAGCGTGCGGTTGAGGTGCCCGAGGGGGCAACGGTGCTGGAGGCGGCGGAGAAATTGGGGATCGAGATCCCGACGCTCTGCCATCTCCAAGGCTACGCGCCGGCGACATCGTGCCTGGTCTGCATGGTCAAGATGCGGCCTCAGAACCGACTCGTGCCGGCCTGCGGCACGCGCGTCGTGGAAGGGATGGAGATTGAGAGCGAGACTCCCGAGGTCCACCAGGCACGACGGACCGCGTTGGAGTTGCTGTTGAGCGACCACGTGGGCGACTGCCTGGCCCCGTGCCAGTTCACGTGCCCTGCCCACATGAACATCCCGCTGATGCTCCGGCAGATTGCCGGCAAGAACCTGCGGGAAGCGATTGCCGCCGTCAAACGCGATATCGCCTTGCCGGCCGTGCTGGGCCGGATCTGTCCCAAGCCGTGCGAGAAAGGCTGCCGGCGAAGCGTGGCCGACGGCGCGGTGGCCGTGTGCAGCTTGAAGCGATTTGTGGCCGACGCCGATTTAGCCAGCGCGGAGCCGTATTTGCCCCCGTGCCAACCGGAGACGGGAAAGCAGGTGGCGATCATCGGGGCTGGTCCCACCGGACTCTCGGCGGCCTACTACCTGCGGCAGGACGGACACGCCGTCACGATCTTCGATGACCGCGCCGAACCCGGCGGCCGACTCCGCGAGGAGACGAGCGAAGCGGATCTGCCACGCAATACGCTCGACGCCGAAATCGGCCTGATCTTGAAGCTGGGGATCGAACTGCGACGAAACACGCGGATCGGTGATCAGCCGTCGTTTGAGGAACTGTGCCAACAATACCATGCCGTGCTCGTGGCCTGCGGCAAGATCGACTCGGCGGCCGTGGATCGGTGGGGGCTCCAAGCAGCGGCTCACGGGATTGGAGCCAACAAGGAGACCTACCAGACCAACCGGACGGGCGTGTTTGCGGCAGGCAATGCCATCCGGAGCCGAGGCATGGTGGTCCGCAGTGTGGCCGATGGCAAAGAGGCGGCCGCGGCGATTGACCAGTATTTGGCGGGCAGACCGGTCACAGGACCGGAGAAGCCGTTTTCGGTCCGCATGGGCCGGATGGAGAAAAGCCAAGTCGTGAAGCTGGTGGCGATTGCCGGCCCATCCCCCCGCGAGAAACCACAGACGGCAGATGCCGATTCTGCCTTGGACGCTGCCGTCCGGCAGGCCGAGCGATGTCTCCACTGCGATTGCCGGGGGTTGAACACCTGCAAGCTTCGCCATTACGCCGCCAAGTATGGGGCCGACCCGAACCGCTATCGAGGCCAGCGTGTCGTCTGTTCGCAGGAGTGTCTACCCTCAGCAGTGGTTTACGAGCCGGGAAAGTGTATCGACTGCGGTCTGTGCATCCAGATCGCGTCGGCCGCCCAGGAGCCACTGGGGCTGGCTTTTGTCGGTCGGGGCTTCAATGTACGAGTGGCCGTGCCGTTTGATCGCTCGCTAGATGAAGCTCTGAGCAAGGTAGCGTCCGCGTGTGTCGCCGCTTGCCCGACAGCAGCGCTGGCATTCCGCGAGGTCCCTGACTAGGGGGGAGCTTTGACACGTTAAAGCGAAGCATCATATACTGAAGGGGTTATCGAGTAGTCTCCATGCCACCGCACCCTTCAGGGGTAGTACCTTTCCACAGGCGGGAGAGTGAAGGAGGAAAGTTCTCGGATGAACCCATACAACTCGCTCTGCGACGATTTCTATATCAATATGAACCTTGGCACGGAGATGGAACTTCCGGCCAATCGCGAGACCATCCTCCATTTTTTTGAACGGGTACAGAAAACCTACCCTAATATGAGGAATTTCTACTGCCGCGAACGAGGGGATTTTGTCCTGGAAGAGGACAAGGACCAGGGAGCATATCGTTGGTGCAGCGTGGAGCCTCGCCGGCTCTGCTCAGGGCAGGTGAATCCCGAAACGATCGAGAGTGCGATGGAACAGCACCGCTTGGTGCTGGATCTGGCGCCCTATACGCTGTCGATCAGCCCGCTGGACTGCGAGGCCCTCGATCTTTTGTTTGGCTTCGACTTCACCTATCGGGGCAACCACAATCAGCTCGTGGCGGAGGCCCTCGGGGTCAGCCCCTCGATGGAACGGCTGACAGAGATTCCTGGTGCCACGGTGATCAGCTACGAGCCGTCGTTGACGATCGCCTTGGACGAGGAATGCCGCATGCAGTGCCGGCTGAGTATGGAGACGCGGACGAACGCCTACCAGATCCGCACCGGCGATTTTCCCGAAGAGCAATTGAGCGTGTACGTGACGGCCCGGCAGTACGGCAGCCTTCGCTCGGACACCAGTTTCAGCCAGACGCTGGAGAAGCTGCTGCAGCTCTGCCAGGAAGTGATCGAACGTCACGTCATTGAGCACGTGCTGCACCCCTTGGCCCGGACGATCGCCATGAAGTAAGGGGCCGTCCAGAAACAAGGTGGGCCAGAGCAGACGGCCGCACGATCGGTACAATTGTTGCAACCGGAATCGCTTCATCCACTGGTTCCGGGCGGCACGCTCGCCGGAGCAAATTCTTGTCAACCGCTCTGGACTGCGATCTCACCTCTGGGGCCGCGGTAAGCTATTCTTCCAGTAGCACTTGAGTTCTCGCTGCTTGGCTCATTTACCGGTATAGCGGGCGGCCCCCGCGATTCAGTCTGGAGATCGTTGCAATGCAACCGTCAACGCAGGTCCGACAACTGCGGAAGAAACTGTTCGTGGACCCGAAGGTGCAAGGGGCCCTGGTGGTCCGGGCCGTGCTTTACTGGGTCGTCTGCCTGGTCACACTCACACTGATGCTTCTGTGCTGGCGGATCCTTACCGGCGCGGCCCGCCCGTTCTATACCCATTTCGACGACATGTGGTTCAATTTTGGACCAGCCTTGGTGGCCTCCTTCGTCCTGTTGCCGCTAGTGATCATCGACATCGTCCAGTTGAGCAACCGGTTTGCCGGCCCCCTGGTCCGCTTGCGTCGCTCCATGCGGGCGTTAGCTCGGGGCGAAGAGGTCCCGCCGATCAAGTTCCGCGAAGGTGATTTCTGGCAAGACTTCGCCGACGAGTTCAACGCCCTGCGTGACCGGGTGCTGGAACTCGAGAAGGTGAAGCCGGCCATGGCCGATCCCCAAGAATCGAGCGGCGTGACGGCCGGTTGACCTCTCCTGGACGTCAGGCGTTGGCGGCCAGAGTCCGCCCAGAAGAGACCTTGCCCCATTCTGCACGGGGATGCTCTTGGCGTTCCTGCCGCGTTCACCGTGGGCAGGACAAAAGGTCTTACAATTCTTACGGATCGTTGGATTGACCACCTTGGGGGCGACAGCGACAATCCACGTCAGGTTCAAAAGACTCGGTCGTGAATCGCATTCGGAGCAGGGTGGTCCATGTCGGCATCCAAGCCGCGATCCGTCGCGATATTCCTCGATGTCGCCAACCTGACCTTCCGAAAGATCCTTGGCGGCATCGTCTCCTACGCCAGCCAGCGGAGGAACTGGAGCGTCTATATCGAGGAGCATTCGCCTCACAGGCTCGCCTGTCCGCTCACGAAGCATTGGGACGGGATCATCGCCAGCTTCGACGATCCGCGACGGGCCGAGGCCGTACGCCTGAAGATCCCGCTGGTGGGCGTCGGCAGCGGGTACGGCTGGTACGATCCGACGACGGAGATCCCCTTCGTGACCACGGACAACACGGCCGTGGCCCGCCTGGCCGCCGAACACTTGCTTGAGCGGGGCTTCGTCCACTTCGCCTACTGCGGTTTCGCACCGACCCGGATCAACGGTTGGTCGCGGGATCGCGCCGAGGCCTTCGAGGAAGCCGTCCATCGCGCGGGGCGCGACTGCTCGGTGCATACCACGGAGACGCCGACCCCGGCGAACTGGAGCGAGGTCCATCGCGACCTGGCGACCTGGCTGAAGGGGCTCCCGCGCCCGCTGGGGCTGATGGCCTGCAATGATGCCCGGGCTTGCCAGATCCTCGAGGTCTGTCGGGCCGTCGGCGCGAGGGTGCCGGAGGAGATCGCCGTGATCGGGGTCGACAACGACGAGACGCTCTGCGAGTGCACCGATCCGCCCCTGACCAGCGTGGAGCAGGGATGCCGAAGGGCTGGCTATGAGGCGGCCGCCGTGCTCGACCAATGGATGGCGGGCCGGAAGGGCCCGGGGGGCAAACTTCACTTTGGCCCGGTGGGGATCGTCAGTCGCCGCTCGACCGACATTGTCGCCACCTCGGACCCCGATGTGACCGCCGCCCTCCGTTTCATCCACCAACACGCCTTCGAACCAATCGGGCTTTCCGATGTGCTCGCGGCTACCCAGTCGCCCAATTCGACCCTCCGCCGTCGGTTCAAGATGCTCGTGGGCCGGACGGTTCATGAGGAAATCCTGCGAGTGCGGATCGAACGAGCCAAGCAACTCCTCATCTCAACCGATCTGACCTTTCGACAGATCGCCCGGCAGTCGGGATTCTCCTCCGCACAATACATGGCCACGGTGCTGCGCCAGCACGAAGGCCTTACGCCGAAGGATTACCGCCAGCAGTATCCCCAGGCGTTTCCTTCCGGCCATACAGGCAGCGATCGGGGCCGCGGCGGGCTTCCATGCGGCGGCCAATGAGCAGAAATTGAACAACTTCGGTCAGGAATTCTACGTTGCGAGGTGTTTCGAGCGGGCTAGAATCGACGGTAAAGTCCACTAAGAGCCTGTTTCCCACCCCGGTCCACCGTCGGCATAACGCCTGTCTGCGTCGGGCCCACGAGACAGGGCTCAGGACTATTCGGGATCGTCGGCCGCAGTTGCCTGTCTCGGAGAACTTGCCATGTCACGTTGCCATTCGCTCCTGATCGGCGTCCTCGCCGTGAGTCTCCTGTTGGCCGGGAGGTTGTCTGCGGCAACTGTCACGTGGGACGGCGACACGAGCAGCGATTTCGAAGCCGGCGCCAACTGGGTGGGCAATTCTGCGCCGGCGAACAACAACACGGCGGATACCGCGACGTTCGGCACCATCGGGACCTCGACGCAGCCGGCCTTGAGCACGAGTCGCTCGGTGTTGGGGACCAACTTCACCGTCGCTGGATGGACACTCAGCGGCCCTCACACCTTGACCCTCGGGAGCGGCGGAATCGACAGCGCCGGAAGCGGCACAAATTCTGTGACCACCAGCGGTCTTGTTCTCAGTGCAAACTCGACGTGGACCGTCGGCGCCGACAACCGACTGTCGGTCAACAGCAACGTAAGCGGCACCGGCAGCTTGACGAAGGATGGGGCGGGAGAACTGCTCCTTGCCGGCGCGAATACGCACACCGGAGCCACCCACATTGCCGCAGGTACGCTCACGCTGGCCGCCGACAATGCGCTCTCCGCCAGCAGTCATCTCACCCTCGGCTCGAGCGGCACTCTGCGATTGAATGGGCATGACGCAACGCTCTACGGCGTGAACGGCGACACGTCCACCGCTGGCAGTGCGATTGTCAACGGCGTGTCGACCGATCCCGTCACGCTCACCTTGAGTTGTGCGTCGGGCAACTTCAGCTACTACAGGGGGTCCATCGGCAGGTAGGGCGGCAGCGTCGAGGACAACGCGATCGCCGTTGTGGCACCTGCCTTCGGCTCCGCCCTGACCGTTCGGTGGCTGATGGCCACGAACTACTACACCGGCGGCACGACCGTCAATGGCAACTCCATGGCCTCCCAGGCGGTGGGCGCATTGGGCACGGGACCGGTGACCATCAACGGTGGTGGTCGACTTGTGGCCATCGGCGCGGGCACTCTGAACAGCTCCGCCACCGGCAATCCGACCTTGGACGTCACCGTCAATGCCGGCGGCACGCTCGACTTCCGCAACGACAGTTCGACGTTGACTCGCAACGTGGGCGGGAGGATCAAGGTTGCGGGAAACGCGGTGTTTCAATCGAGTGGCAATGGTACCGGTGTGGCCGGCGGGCCCCTGACGATCGGTTCCCACACCCTCACTCACTCCAACAGTGGAGTCCCGACGCTAATCCTCGGTGCCACGACCCTCACAGGCTCGCCGACCTTCAACGTCCCCGGCGGAACCTCCACCCTGCAACTCGGTGCGGTCAGCGGCGGTTACGGATTTGCCAAGGCCGGCGCCGGAACGCTGGTGCTCACCGGCGACAGCACCTACTCCGGCGCCACCAACGTCTCATCCGGCACGATGGCAATCAACGGCAGCAAGGCGGGATCGGGAAGCATCACCGTGGCCAACGGCGCGACGCTCACCGCCAACGGCGGCGTGGCAGGCAACGTGACCGTCGAGGCCGGCGCGTTCCTCAAGGGCACCGGCACCTACAGCGGCCTGGTTACCATGCGAGGGACATTAATCCCCGGCGACGCGCCCGGCACTCAGACCTTCTGTGACGGGCTGGCCTACACCTCGACGAGCACGCTGCTGTGGGACTTGACGACAAACAGCATCGACGGTGCCGGCCTCAACTACGATCAGATCCTGGTGACCGGTGGCAACCTTTCCATCGACACCGGCGCGGCGTTGTCCCTCGTGTTTGGCGGCGACGTCCAGTTTGCCAACCCCTTCTGGGATACTGCCCACACGTGGACGCTCATCGACTACTCGGGCGACGGCGCGAGCACGGGCAGTTTCACAAGCCTATCCTCCAATGCCTTTTACGCGTCGCAAGGCGCCTTTTCGGTAAGCAATGCCGATGGCGATATTCAACTGACATGGACCCCCTCGGTTCCAGAGCCCTCCTCAGCATCCCTGGCGGTCTTGGCCGGCTTGGCCGCAGCCGCTTGGAGACCCAGAAAAAGCCGAGGCGTGACGCGAGCAAGACGCCGGGGGAGTCCCGGGTGGAACTGCTCGCGGTGATTGCCATCGACATCCGCCGCCCGGCGCAGCGAGCCTGCTACATGGACGCGTTCACGACCGAGCACGACGAGCCAACACGCGGCGATAGACGTTGGCCACGCCCTGGGCCATGCTCCGATCGGAAAACTGGGTGGCCTGACGCTGGCTGGCATTGGCCCGCAATGTCGAGCAGTCGATCTTGCCGGCCACGATCGAGTCGATCGCGGTGGCCAGGGCCCAGGGATTACCCGCCGGGACAATGATCCCATCGACGCCATCGCGGATGGCTTCAGGGATCCCCTCCACGCGAGTTGCCAAGACGGGGACTCCGGCGGCCATCGCTTCCAGGACCACCATCGGCAGCCCTTCGCCAAACAGGCTCGGCAAGACGAACAGGTCCATTCGGGCCAATTCCGCATTGACGTCCCGGGTAAAACCCGTCCAATCCACCGCATCGGCCAGCCCGAGTGCCGCACACTGGACCTTGATCTGCCGTTCGTACTCCGGCGTCTCAAACCCGCCCACCGCTCGCAACCGGACCGGCAGCCCCTGGCTCCGCACTCGGGCGAGGGCCTCCAGCAGCACCTCCAGTCCCTTCCGCGGCCGAAACAGGGCCACGGTCCCGATCGTCCATTCCGTGCGGCGATTGTCCGCCGTCACCGGCGTCGGACGGCAGGGTACGCCATTGTGCACCACGGAGATCTTGCGATCGGAGACACCCTGGCTGCGCACATGTCGCTTGAGGCTGCCCGAAACGGTAATCAAGGCCGAGGCCAGCACCAGGCAGACCCGCTCGATCAGCGCGTTGAGCAGGTTGCGCCAGCGATGCGTCGTGTCGCGCGAGGCCGGGCTGTGGACATGGTAGACGACCGGCACACGGGTCAGAAGGGAGACGGCAGTGGCCACCAGGAGTGTCCGCGGGGTGTGAGCATGGAGGAGTCGATAGCCGTCCTCTCGGACAATCTGCGTCAGTTGCCACACCGGCCGGAAGTCGAACCGGCTCTGCATCGGCACCTCATAGAGGGGGGCGAGTCGGGCCTGACGCTTCTCGGCGAACTGACCGGGCTTCAGGCAGGCCAAGCCCACCTCGACGCCGAACTCGCCGAGCCCCCCGGCCAACAAGTCTTGAACCCGTTCCGCCCCCGCATAGTGCTCGCCATTGATTACATGAAGGACCCGGAGGACCTCAACGGCCTCTCCCTTATCCAGGTGGTCGTGCGATCGGCGGATGCTCGGGTTTGTCAGGAGCGACGTGGCCATCGGCAAAATCTCGGTCAGCCAGGGAAACGGTGTTGATCCCAAACGAGAGCAGTCCAAAGGCAAGCCCCATTCCGATTGGGGACGAGGATCGCAGCGGGGGCGGCAGATCAAGACGCTTAACTCCTTGCCGATCAAGCGGTTGTGCTGCGGGCCCGTCGACGCTATAC
>JBDKTH010001224.1:0-6789 GCA_039680305.1 Thermoguttaceae bacterium
CCTGGAAAGCGTGCTGGAAAAGGCCCGTAAGGAAGCGGCCAAGTAACCCTGCCCGCCACCACCGATCCCGGTGGCCAATCAAGTCCCTTGCCGATGCCCCTCAGCAAGCGGTAGAATCGCGCCCAGACGGTGTGGATCTTGTGCATCCGAACCTATGGGAGGTGGCGACGTGAATGGGCAATTCCAATTATGAGAAGGGGCGAGCGGAGCTGATGGCGAAGCTGAAATGAGGTTGCGGCAGGACAGGATTCCGGAGAACCGGGCTGCCCCTGCCGCGATTGTCGTTCTCACTGAATCTCCACAGCCGCCCGATCGGTCACCAGGAGCGGATAGTCGGCCAGCGGCAGCGAGGGGAATGTCCAGACGCCGGCCGTCGCGCTGCCCTCGAGCCGGTAGATCTCCTGGCTCATCGGGTCGATCAAGACGGGCTTCGACAGCGAAGCGGCCTTGCCACCAGCCATCGTGAGGCGGACCGGCTGGCCGGCAAAATCCTCCTGCACGTCGGAAGGCCACCAGTAGGCGTAGAGCGGGAAGCCACGCCGCACAAAACCGGCCCAGCAGATCTTGTCGGCCTGGACGGCCCCGCTGCCCGTCGCTTCCGGCTTGAACTCGAGCGAGAGCTCGGCACGCTTGGTCTGGGCGTCGAACAGATTGCACAGGGCCTGATAGGCGTAGTACGACGGCTTGGGCGAATAATCCTCGCCGCGCAACAGGCCGAACGACGCCTTGAGGCTCTTCTGTTTCTTCGCCGCCGGATCGCTCTCGGGCCCCGACGCCCAACTGTACTTCAGCTGGTCGACGAGATGGAAATAGGAGATCAGTTCCAGTCCCAGACGAAGGTCATTGAGCGTGCGACGCAACAGCCACCGCGCCTGCCGCGACTCGTTCCAGCGATGATTCCACAGCGCGCCGACCCCGCCTTGTTCGGACGGGCAGCCGCATTCGCCTTGCCACAGGGCTGGCGACGGTTGGTGGCTAGAGAGCATCTCCCGCCACTTCCGAACTCGCGGCTCGTAGTCCTTCTCGGGAATCAACTGGTAGGGATGGTAGGAGATCTTGTCGACGTGATGGGCTAAGCCCGCGTCAAGTGCCCGCTTGAGGTAGTCGGTGGGCATGCCCGACAGGGCGCCGCCGATGAGGACCGCGTCGGGAATCGCCGCACGGATCTCGGGCGCCGTCCGCTTGACCAGGTCGACGTAGCCTTCGGGCGACGGCTTGCCCGGCTTCCAGAACCAGCCTTCGGTCGGCTCGTTCCAGATCTCCCAGTGACGCACCCGGCCGCGGAAATGCTCCGCTGCGGCCCGCACGAAACGTCGCCACGCCTTCTCGACCACTTCACCACCGGTCGGCGCCCAGCCGACCGCCGATTCGTCGCGGGCTTCGGGCGTGTAGAGGCGGTTGCCGTAGGTCAAATTGAACCAGGGCTCGATGCCGATCTTGCCGAGCGAGTCGATGATCGCATCCAGCCAGGCGAAGTCGTACTTGCCTTGCGTGGTTTCCGTGCGTGCCCAGCCCGTCTGGACCCGGGCCCATTTCACACCCAACTGAGCCAGATGGCCGTAGGTCCGCTCCGGCTCGAACATGCGACGGTCGAGCGTCTCGAAGCCGACGCTTAGCGGCGAAGCGGCGATCGCCGTCGACGGACGCGTGGCCAGCTTTCCCAACAACTCGCATTTTGCCGTGTCGCCGCCGGCAACCGCGGTGCGTCCGAGGAGGCCCGCCATCGACACTCCGCCCAACGCTGCCAGGCATTCCCGGGTAAACGTGCGTCGCGTGAGGTGTCGCATGGCAATCTCCTTGGACAGCAGTGGTTTCGAGTCGTCTTCGTCAGTTTCCTTCTCGCGTCTCCCCCGGTCAAGGAAGATTTTGAGCTTTGTTTGGAGGTTTTCGGTCACGCCGGCTTGACGCCCGGCTGAGCCGTCAGGAGAATCGAGAAGAAGGGCGGTCTGAATCCGCAGGCCCAAGGGAGGGCGATTGATGGCTCGTCGAGAACGTTCCCGCAAGCGATCGCGACCGCGTGTGGCGATCATCGTCGAGACCTCGATGGCCAGCGGCCGGGAGATCGTCAAAGGGATCGCCCAATATGTCCGGGAGAATGCTCCGTGGTCGATCTACTATGAGCCAGGCCATTTCCAGGAAAAGGTCCCCGCCTGGCTGCGGCATTGGCATGGCGAAGGGATCATCGCCCGGGTGAGAAATCGGGAAATGGCCGAGGCCTTGGACGCCACCCGGCTGCCGGTCGTCGACGTGCTAGGCAATATCCCCGACACGCAGATCCCGGTCGTCCAGGTCGACGATCAGGCCGTGGCCCAACTGGCAGCCGAGCATCTCCTCGAACGGGGCTTTCGGCATTTCGCCCACTGTTCGGTGCGCGGCCCGGCCTGGGCCGAGCGGCGCCGCGACGCGTTCGTGACGCGGATCACCGAGGCCGGCCGCACCTGCGACACCTATCAACTCCCCGCCATGCAGACCAAGGCATGGTTCTCCGAGACCGCACGCCAGCGTTTGGCCGATTGGGTCCAGCAGCTTCCCAAGCCCGTGGGCATCATGGCCTGCAACGACACGGCCGGCCAGAAGGTGCTGGAGGCGTGCCGGCGCTGTGGCGTGACCGTGCCGGAAGAAGCCGCGGTGCTAGGGGTCGACAACGACGAAGCCCTTTGCCAGATCGCCGATCCCATGCTGTCGAGCATCATTCCCGTCCACGATCGGGTCGGCTACCATGCGGCGGAACTGCTCGACCGGCTGATGCAAGGCCATCGTGTCCCTGCGGCCCCACTCTTCCTTAAGCCGACGACCGTGGTCGTGCGTCGCTCGACCGACGTGTTGGCCATGGACGATCGCGACGTGGCCGCGGCCGTGCGTTTCATTCGCGAACAAGCTTGCAGCGGAATCGGCGTGGAAGACGTGGTTCGCCACGTGGCCCTCTCCTACAGCACCTTGCGGCGGCGGTTTCAAAGGATTCTTTCCCGGTCGGTCCATGACGAAATCATCCGCGTGCGACTCGAACGGGCCCAGGAACTGTTGGCCGAGACCAACCTATCGCTCGCGAGGGTCGCCGTCGTTACGGGGTTCGAGCACCAGGAGTACTTGGGAGCCGTGTTCCGGGCCAAACTGGGCCTGACGCCCAAGCAGTTCCGCGACGAGGCACGGCGTGCCGGCTAGGGGCGGCATGATCAGTTTTCTACAAACATTGGTCGTTTCTTTCCTTGCGGAGGGCGTGTTTTCCGGGGACGATGAAACCGTGGCAAGAGCGGACCTGTCCAGGAACACGGGCATCCCAGGGCCCGGTGGGTCGAAAACAGCGGGAGATGAACCATGATCGAGCGGATCGGTGTGGCAATGATGATGTTGGTGACGGCGGCCGTCGCAGAGCAGCGAGCAGCGGCCCAGGACGACAAAGCCGCGGTGAGTCTGCGGCAGACGCGGATGACGATCCCCACGTATCGGCTCGGCGCGGCCGATCGGAATCCGATCTTTTACCACGGGCGCAAATACCAGGGCGCCAAGGGGCCCGTCTACCCCTACCCGATGCTCGACAAGCTCACCGACGTGCGCGAAGACACGTCCTATGACGCGATCCTCTTGGAGAACAAGTACGTCTCCTTCTCGATCCTCCCGGAAATCGGCGGGCGGATCTTCACGGGAACCGACAAGACCAACAACTACGAGTTCTTCTACCGCCAGCATGTGATCAAGCCAGCCCTGATCGGCATGGCCGGTGCGTGGATCTCCGGCGGCGTCGAATGGAACATCCCGCATCATCACCGCGCATCGACCTACATGCCGGTCGATTATCGCCTGGTCGACAATCGCGACGGGAGCAAGACGGTTTGGCTCGGCGAGATGGAGCGGCGACACCGCATGAAGTGGCTCATCGGGCTGACGCTCTATCCGGACAAGTCGTATCTGGAAGTGACGATCCGGCTCTTGAACCGCACTCCCTTGCCCCACTCGATGCTCTATTTCGCCAATGTGGCCGTGCATTCCAATCCCGACTACCAGGTCCTGTTTCCGCCGAGTACGGAATTCGGCACCCAGCACGCCAAGCGGGAACTTGTCCATTGGCCGATCGGGCAGGAGTTCTATGCCGACCTGGACCGCCGCGGCGTTGACTTGAGCTGGTGGAAGAACCATCCCAAGCCGATTTCGATCTTCGCCTGGAACTATCAGGACGACTTCTTTGGCGGCTACGACCACGGCAAACAGGCCGGCGTGCTGCAGGTGGCCGATCACAACGTTGGCCCGGGCAAGAAGTTTTTTGAGTGGGGCAGCGGCGACGAAGGGCAAATGTGGGACAAGGTCCTCACCGAAACGGACGGCCCCTACTTGGAGTTGATGGCCGGGGCCTATTCCGACAACCAGCCCGACTACAGTTGGGTCGGGCCCTACGAGGTCCGAACCGTCAAGCAATACTGGTATCCGATCCGGCAACTCGCTGGCGTGAAGCACGCCAACACCGAGGCGGCGGTGAATCTGGATGTCAAGGACGCGAAGCTGCAAGTGGCGTTCAACACGACCTCCGCCCATCGTCAGGCCAAGGCGATCGTTCGGACTGGCGACAGAGTCCTGTCCGAGCGTTCGGTGAACATCGGTCCGGATTCACCCTTTGTCCAGGAGGTCGCCCTTCCCGAAGGCGTGGCCAAGGAAGACGTCAAGGTCTCGCTTCTTGCTTCGACCGGCCGGGAGCTGATCAGCTATCAGCCCAAGCGGCCCGCGGCGAGCGCGATGCCGAAGCCGGTGGAACCGCCCCCGCCGCCCCAGGAAGTGAAGACCAACGAGCAGCTTTACCTCACCGGCCTGCGTCTGGAGCAGTTCCACAATCCGGCCCTGGAGCCCGACCCGTACTACGAAGAAGCCCTGCGTCGCGATCCGGGCGACTCTCGGGTGAACACCGCCTTGGGGATTCTCTACTGCAAGCGGAGCAGGTTCCAAGAGGCCGAATCGCGGCTCAAGGCGGCCATCGAGCGGATCACCTGGAACTACACCCGGCCCAAGGACGGCGAGGCCTACTATTACCTCGGCGTGGCCCAACAGGCCGAGGGACGGCATGCCGAGTCGGACGATGCGTTCCAACGCGCGGCCTGGAGTCATGCCTGGTACTCGGCCAGCCACTTCCGTCTGGCACAAAACTCCTGCCGGCGTGGCCAGTGGGCACAGGCCCTGAAGTTCGTCAATCGCTCGCTTTCGACCAATGCGTTGAACACCCAGGCCCTCGACCTCAAGGCTGTCGTGCTGCGAAAACTGGGCCGCACCGAACAGGCCATCGCCTCGGCCAACCAGGCCCTCGTGCTCGATCCCCTGGACTTCTGGGCCGCCCACGAACTCTGCCTGGCTAAGCCCCAGCCCGAATCCCAGAAGGAGCAAGCCGCCTGGACGACCGTAATGCACGGCGAGGTCCAGTCGTATCTGGAACTAGCCTGCGACTACGGGGCCTGCGGCCAGTGGGACGAGGCGATTGAGGTCCTGTCGAGGTTCGTCGATTCGGCCCCGGACAAAACCAAAGTTTTTCCGATGGTCCACTATTATCTTGGCTATTACTGCGAGCAGAAGGGAGACGCGGACAAGGCCGGCCAGCATTACCGCCTCGGCGGCACGATGCCCACCGACTACTGCTTCCCCTTCCGCTCAGAGTCGATCGAGGTGCTTCGCCGCGTCATGGCGTGCTGCCCCAACGACGCCCGAGCACCCTACTACCTCGGCAACCTGCTGTACGACATTCAGCCGGCCGCCGCGCTCACGGCCTGGGAACGCTCGTGCACGCTTGACGACAAGTTCGCGACCGTCCACCGGAATCTGGCCACGGCCTACGCCCGGCTCCATCGCGACTATCCCAAGGCGGTTGCGAGTCAGGAAAAGGCGGTTGCCTGCGATCCACACGACGCGAGGCTCTACGCCGAACTGGATCACCTCTACCATCTGGCCGGCGTCGATCCCCAGAAACGTCTGGCCCTGTTGGAGGCAAACCATCAGACGATCGCTCAGCGGATCGATTCGCACTTGCGGGAGATCTCGCTCAACGTGATTGTCGGCCGCTGTGATCGGGCGTTGGAGCTTTTGTCCACCGGCCACTTCCGCCGCTGGGAAGGCGAGTTCGGAGCCCACGACAGCTACGTCGATGCGTTGCTCTTGCGAGCCGAAGGCCACCTGAAAGGGCGTCGCTACGCCGAAGCCCTCAAAGACCTCGACGCGGCCCTGGAGTATCCGGAGCGGTTCGAGGCCGGGCGTCCTTGCAACGGTGGTACGCGGGATGCGAAGGTCGAGTATCTGCGTGGGCTGGCCTTCGAGGGACTCGGTCAGGCGGACAAGGCCCAGGCGGCGTTCAAGCAAGCCCTTGCGGCCCGCCAAGACCTGGCGGAAGCCCGCTACTACGGCGGACTGGCCCATCGCAAACTGGGCGAAGAACGCCAAGCGATGGCCTGCTTCGACGGCCTGCTACAATCCGGGACCGCCGCGCTTGACGGCCCCGCCCCGGTCGACTTCTTCGCCAAGTTCGGCGTGGAGCCGCCGGAAGCGTTCCGCAAGGCCGAGGCTCACTACCAGATTGGCCTCGGGCTTCTCGGCAAGGGAAACCGCGCCGAGGCGAAAGGCGAGTTCGAACAGGCCCTCCGCCTGGATGTCGACCACTTCCTCGCCCGCACCAAGCTGGCAGAGCTGTAGTCCCAACACTCCCCGTCCGAAAAGGGTGGGAATGAGGGGCAGCGGCACGATAACCTACACTTGACTCGTTTACCACCGAAGGAGCTTCGATCATGGCACGCTTCGTATCCCTGTTCGCTCTACTCCTGATGG
>JBDKTH010000897.1:0-8553 GCA_039680305.1 Thermoguttaceae bacterium
CTGCGAGATTCACGGCAGTTCATCTTACCTGGAGCGGAACGCAGCAGACAGAGTCGGATCACCCGTGGGTCGAGGTGGATGGCACTTTTGACGACTTTCTCACATATGAGAGCAAGTACCTAGGGCAATAGCAGCCATTCATAACACCGCCCGACGCGCATCGCCCAAGCGAGGCCCTCGTCAGTGTCGGACATCGCTGCTGTTATTCGAGTGGAGCAACGATCCATGAGCACTGTGGAACCACCCGCCGATCAAGAGCGTGGGCAGCGACGCCGCTTGAGACGCCGCGCGAGTTGGATGTTGATGGCGGCAGTCTTCACAAGCGCCCTTGCCTTTTACGTGGGCAGCTATTACTACCTTTCTCGACGAGGAATGGCCGAAGCTGCAAGCTACGGCATGGCAGGGTTCCTTTATGTCCCTGCTAGCGACGTTCTCGCGACCGAAGACCTGTCTGAGCACTACTACCGCTGTCGGATCTATGCACCACTTAACTGGCTCGATCACAATTTGCTCGGCGGACCAAGTCCGGTTCAAGGGATTATTTTCCGCCTGTCGTAGGCGAAACCGTAAAAGCAGTGCAGCACAGGGGGCATCGGTGGAATCTGTTACCGTTGAGATTCGATGATGATTCGGGCTGGGGTGGCGTTGGATGACAGGACATTGCCCCGGCCGCAAGTTGAACAACCAGGCGTCCGTACTGTGATTGAGGTGAAAGAAGATGGCAGACGAATCGAGACCGCCGGTCACATGCCCGGTGTGTGGCAATGAATCGCTCTATGAGACAACGACCACTGCCCGTGGCGGGCAAGGCCCTGACCTGCTGCCGGGATTGCACGGGTTCTTCAGTTTTGCGAGATTCCACGTGGTGGCCTGCAGTGAATGCGGCGCGGTACAGTTCTTTGCCGACGAGAAGGCAAGGGCCAAGCTTCCCGGCAACAAGAAGTGGAAGCGATTGTGATCGCAGCGAGTGAAGCTCATGGCACTGCCTGACAAGATTCGACGAATGTTTCAACGAGAAACGGATAGCGAGTGCATCGAGCGAGCTCGCAAGCAAGTGGAGTTTCTCGAGAAATGGGGAAAGTGGGCCGGGATCGGCTACGTGGCCCTCGGCGTTCTGACGGCAGCACCGGCCTTCGGCTTCTTCTGGCTCGTCGGGCTGTTCGCCGCCGATCTCCATGCGAATGCGCAGAACCCTGCGGCGCCACAGCCGCGTGATCTGATGTGGGCGGGCTTCACCCTCGGCCTGGTGATGGGGATCTTGGCGGGGGTCAGCCTCCACAAAGCTGGGCACCTTGTTGTCCAGGGGATCGGCTATCTCCGCGGGGAGCCGACTTCTTCGCTGCTGGTCCGTTACCACAACGGCATCGCGGCGATGATCGAGAACCAGCGCGAGGAATGCGAAAACGCTGATACCACCCAACCGCCGCAAGGCGCAACGTTGTCGGACCAGGTCCGCTGACGGCCTGTCGGCCCGTTGGCAGCGAGCCACGGTCAGGCCCGGCAAAGGGCTCTTATCGTTGGATCGGCGGTGGTTTAGAATGGGGGAGGAGGTCCGTCATCCGTGGGTGTTCTTGTGGGCACCGTGGAGGCGAGAACACCCCTCGCCGATCCGTTTCGAGGCGAAATCCGATGAGCGAATGCCCGACGCAGGGGGGGCCACCCTTGAAATGGCACCAGTGTCGCCTGCGCGTGCTTCTTGTGTTGCCCCTGGTCGTGGCCCTGGCCTGGTCCTCGGGGCTCGCATTGAGACGGTGGTGGGAGAACGTGGACCGACACGCTGGTGTGAGGACGCGTGACGGATGGAGGCCGCCGATCCTCGACACCGAAGACCGGACCGACGAGCCGTCCCTCGTAACGGATACCGTGAGCAACACGCCGCCGCAGGGCCCCGCTCCGCTGCCAGCGGCTCGCTCCACTGCCGAGGAGGGCACTCGCCATGACGATTGATCCCCAGGCCGACACTGGAAAAGCTGCTTCTGAGGCGGCCAACACGGTTCCGGCCTCACCGTCGCTGCGGGCTTGGGTCAGTTCAACTCCTTGGGGACGGGTTTGAACTTCAGCTCAAAACTGTCCACGTTCGCTCCGCCGGGACAAGCCCGGCGGGGACGAGAGGAAGAGAGGTGGGTGGTGGTAGTGCGCCAATCCTGCGTTCCGCTGGGGCAAGCCCAGCGGGGACGTTGCGCGTGTCGACGTCTTCAGCCTGACGATTAACCGCCAACCGGTCCAATGGCAGCGGCCCCCCCTGCCCTGCTATAATCGAACCGTTGGGATCGTAGACCCTCTGCGTTTTGCGCCGCTACCCCAGAGAGCCGTCGGGCATGTCGGAACCGCCAAGAGTCGCCTTGCTGATTCAATCGAGCCTGGAATACGGGCGAGGAGTGCTGCGGGGGATCGGGACCTACCTCCAGGCTCACGGGCCGTGGACCGTGTTCCATCGCGTGGCGCTGTTGCCCGATCGCCTGTCGCCCCAACTGCGCAAGTGGCGGCCCCAGGGGATCATCGGCCAGTTCGAAACCCCGCAGGTCCTGCGCCAAGTCCAGCGGCTGAAGCTGCCGACCATCGACCTGTTCGCTCTGCACGCCTGCCGCGGCATTCCCCGGTTCTCCGTCGATCATGCCGCCGTGGCGAAGATGGCGGCCGACTACTTCCTCGAACTCGGCTACCGGAACTTCGCCTATTGCGGCTTTCGCGGCGTGTATTACTGCGAACGTCGATGCAAGGCGTTCGTCGACTATCTCCAGCAACAAGGCTGCTGCGTCGAGGTCTTTCCCAGCACCCGGCCGGCCGGGGCCGTGGGCGTGCTGGACATCGAATCGGCCGGGCAGTTCGACATCGACCGCCTCGGCCCCTGGCTCCGCGGCCTGCCCAAGCCGGTGGCCCTGATGGCCGGCACCGACATGCGGGCGCGGCATGTCTTGGAGGCCTGCCGGCTCTCTGGCCTGAAGGTGCCCTGCGAGGTGGCCGTGATGGGCGTGGGGAACGACGAAGTCTTGTGCAACCTGGCCGACCCGCCCCTGTCGAGCGTCGCCCTGCGGCCCGAGCAGATCGGCCATGAGGCGGCCGCCTTGCTCGACCGGATGATGCGTGGGCAGAAGCCGGCCAACGAGAACCTCCTCTCCGGCCCGCTGTGCACCGTCTCCCGGCAGTCGACCAACAGCCTGGCCATGCGCGACCCGAAAGTGCGCGACGCCGTCCTTTATCTGCGCGAGCATTACGCCCGCGGGGTCTCGATCTCCGAGGTCGCCCGGCATGTCGGCATCTCGCGCAGCACGCTCCAGCGGCGGTTCGTCGAGGCCCTGGGCCGCTCGCCGCGCGCGGAACTGGTCCGCCTGCAGCTCGGACGCGTGGAAGAACTGCTGCGCGACACAGAACTTCCCTTGGCGCGGATCGCCGAACTGGTGGGATTCAACTATCCGGAATGCATGATGAAGCTGTTCAAGCGCAAGACGGGCGTCACGCCCAGCCAGTTCCGCAGCGGCCTGCGCCACGGGGGGAAGCGACGCTCTCCGGACGTCACGGCAACGATCCCCTCTCCCTCCGGGAGAGGGCTAGGGTGAGGGGAATTGCCATGGATTCGGCTATCGAAAGGCAGAATGGTGCGTTGCGCACGGAAGCCATCCCTGGTGACAAACGTCACACCGATCGGGGCATTGGGTGGCATGCCGTCACGGAGCGTAGCGACGCTCTCGGCATGTCTCTTCATCTTGTCTCACAAACATGCCGACCCACGGCTGCGCCGTGTGACGGCATGCCACCCACCGCCCGGTGACCAAAAGTCTCAGCGGCAGTGAGTGTTTCGATCATTGCGGAGCAACGCCCTTCGGCTATCATACGGGTAGTGCCTCACGCATCGTCTCCCCTCTGGCCTCCGCAGTCGCCCCATGACTCTCACGACACTCGACTGGCTGATCGTGGCGTTGTTTATCGGCGGCTCCCTGCTGGTCGGGGCGATCGTGTATCGGCGGGCGGGAAGCAGCTCGTCGGAGTTCTTTCTTTCCGGCCGGACGATGCCCTGGTGGCTCTTGGGCACCTCGATGGTGGCCACGACCTTTTCCTCCGGCACGCCCAACTTCGTGGCCAACCTCATCCGCGAATACGGGGTGGCCGGCAACTGGCTCTGGTGGTGCTTCCTGCCCACCGGGATGCTGACCACCTTCATCTACGCCAAGCTCTGGCGCCGCAGCGGCGTCGTCACCGACATCGAGTTCTATGAGCTTCGCTACAGTGGCAAGCCGGCCGCGTTCCTGCGCGGATTCCGCGCCCTGTACCTGGGCCTGGTCTTGAATACCCTCGGCATCGCCATCGCCAACATGGCCACCATCAAGATCGCCGGCGTCATGCTCGGCTCCTCGCCGACGTTGACGATCGTCGTTGCCGGCCTGGTCACGCTTGCCTGCAGCATGCTGGGCGGGCTCCGCGGCGTGCTGTTGACCGATTTTCTGCAATTCGTCGTGGCCATGGGCGGAAGCATCGCCGCCGCCGTGGTGCTTCTCAATCGCCCGGAGATTGGCGGACTCAGCGGGCTGTTGGCCCACGACGCGGTGCGCGAGCGTCTGGCGTTCTTTCCTCCGCTGAGCAACACCGACCTGGTCGTCACCTTGCTGGTGATCCCGCTGGCGGTCCAGTGGTGGAGCGTCTGGTATCCGGGGGCGGAGCCGGGCGGCGGGGGCTACATCGCCCAACGCATGCTGGCCGCCCGCGATGAGACGCATGCGACGGGCGCCACGCTGCTGTTCAACGTGGGCCACTACGCCCTGCGCCCGTGGCCCTGGATCCTCGTGGGTCTGGTGAGCCTCGTGCTCTACCCCGATCTTGCCGCCCTGCGAGCGGCCTTCCCCCATGTGCCCGAGGACGTGATGCGTCAGGACGCCGCCTATCCGGCCGCCTTGACGTTGCTGCCCGCGGGGCTGCGCGGCCTGATGGTCGCTGCGCTTTTGGCCGCCTACATGTCGACCGTTTCGACCCTCTTGAACCTCGGCTCCTCGTACCTGGTCAACGACTTCTACCGGCGGTTCGTGCGTCCCGACGGGGGAGAACGCGAGTATGTGCACGTCGGCCGCGCGATCACGCTCGTGTTGATGCTTGCCAGCGGCGTGGTCGGCCTCTGGCTTGAGGATGCCTTGCAGGCATTCAACATCATGGTCGCCGTCGGCGCCGGCACGGGCTTGTTGTTCCTTTTGCGATGGTTCTGGTGGCGGATCAACGCGTTGAGTGAAATCGCGGCGATGATCGCCTCGCTCGGCCTGGCGATCTATTTCGAGACGCCCGGCCATAGGACCCTATCGCCCGCGGCGCAGCTGATCACGTGCGTCGGGCTGACTACGTTGGCTTGGCTCGCGGTCACCTTCCTCACCCGGCCGACCGACGTCGCCGTGCTGCGTGGGTTCTGCCGTCTGGTCGGCCCGGGCGGAATCGGCTGGCGCGTGGTCGTTGACCAGGCCCGCGCCGAGGGGATCCAGCTCGACCCGCCGGAGCAGAATCGGCCCATCGCTGTCGGCCTGATCTGCTCCTTCCTCGGCTGCATCGCCGTCTACAGTTTCCTGATCGCCTCCGGATACTGGATCTACATGCAGTATCTTCCCGCGATCGTTTTGACCGCGATTGGCGCGGCGGCCACAGCGATTCTCTTGCGCCTATGGCGCTCGGTGGCTGGCCGGACGAGTGCCGAACCCGAGCTGCCCAAACCATAGGCTTTCCTCCGCTTGTTCTGAACGGCCTTGCACGATTCTGGGAGACGACTCTGATGAGGTTTGACCAACAAAACCGGCAATCGACCGCGACGCATTCCAAGGAAGATGGGGAACACTAATCTTCACTAATCGACACTAATAAAGGCAATTAGCGTCGATTAGTGAAGATTAGTGTTCCGTAGCTTCCGGGCGAGGGCCAAGATCCGCGATGTGCTGCGGTTGCAGAACGCCGCAGAGGGCGTTCCCTGCAGCGAGAATCCCAACTCTCCCAGAATCATGCAAGGTCATTGAGAAGAGATCTCACGATGAATTCCGCTTCCGATAGAGCCCGCCATTTCCTGGAAAACGAAAAAGCCTTTCGCCTGGGCGTGCTTCCCACCGAGCAGTCGCACCCGAAGACGGCGACCCTCTCCGGCACGATCACCCGCAATACGGCCGACGGCGTGCGCCTGCTGATGGAGGTCGACGACGACATCCCGCCCGCCATGACCCGCGTGGTCGCCTCGCCGGCGTTCGCGCGGCTGGTCCAGAGCCTGGTCGAGGCGATGACCACGGGCAAACGCGTGTTCTTTACCGGTTGCGGAGCGACCGGCCGGCTGGCGATCCTGCTGGAGGCCGCCTGGCGTGCGTTCTGGCAGGAACTGCGTGCCGATCGGCCCGAGCTGCACGCGCGCCTGCCCGACCTGGAGGCGAGGCTGGTCAGTGTGATGTCAGGCGGCGATTATGCGCTGATCCGTTCCGTCGAGGGTTTTGAAGACTCGATGGAGCTGGGCCGATACCAACTGGCCCAGGCCGGCGTTGCCCCGGGCGACGTCGTTGTCGCCGTCACCGAGGGCGGGGAGACCTCGTTTGTGATCGGCACCGCCTGGCAGGGGCTCGAGGCCGGCGCGAGCGTGTTCTTCGTCTACAACAATCCGACCGACGTCCTGCGCGAGCACGTCGCGCGATCCCGCGAGATCATCGAGGAGCCGCGCGTCACCACGCTCGATCTGTTCACCGGCTCGATGGCCGTGGCCGGCTCCACGCGCATGCAAGCCACGACCAGCGAGCTTTTGGCCCTCGGCGCGGCCGTGGAACTGGCCCTGCAGGAAATCCTCCGTCGCTGCCTTCCCGCCGAGACCTTGCCCCAGCTCGGCCTGCCGGGGCGGCGTCCCGACGACTACCCGCGTCTGTTCGCCCAA
The DNA here is from genome assembly GCA_039680305.1 of Thermoguttaceae bacterium. Taxonomy (GTDB): domain Bacteria; phylum Planctomycetota; class Planctomycetia; order Pirellulales; family Thermoguttaceae; genus JBDKTH01. The sequence goes on from JBDKTH010000897.1 coordinate 6,872, forward strand.
CTCATCCAGGAGCTTCGCCAGCCCGAGAACGTGGCGGCGATCGCCGGGATGATCGAGTGGGAGGAAGGCTTGTACCGCCGTCAGGGCCTGATCACCTACATGACCGACCGCTTCCTGCTGGACGTCCTGACCGACACCACGGAACGGGCTCCCACGTTCCGCCTTCCCCCGTTCCGCAAGTGCGACGACACGGTCGCGGCGCGAAGCTGGGCCTTTGTCAAGAATCCTCGCTGGGCCACGCGCGAGGCCTGGCTCCGCGTCCTGCGCCGCGAGCCGCGGGGCATCGCGTGGCCGGCGTCGGTCTACGCCTCGCTCAACGTGGCGGCGGAACTGCGTGCCAATCCGCCGCGGCTGGACAATGCGGAGATCGCCAAGTTTCGCATCGGCAACGAGTCCGATCCGTCGCGGTTCGAGGCCAGCGATTCGGGCCTGGTGATGATCCTCGTCGGCGCGGAGGTGGACCACGACGGGCCTGTCAGGCAACTCTTCGAGCAAGGCTTCGCGGCCCACGCCGCGTCGTTCGCCCGAACGGCGGCCCTGGGCATCGGCCCCGTCGCGCCGAAGCGCGACGTGCAAACCGTGTTTCACGTCGCCTGCGACTTGCCGGCCTCGCCGCTTGAGCTTTGGAACCGGCTGGCGACGAAGCTGGTGCTCAATCTGATGTCCACCGGCACGATGGCCCGGATGGGCCGCGTCGAGGGGAATTACATGTCGCGGGTCGAGACGACGAACAAGAAGCTCATCGACCGCGGCACGCGTCTGGTCGCCCACCTGGCCGGCGTCGACTACGAGACCGCCTGTTACGCCCTCCACGAAGCCATGCACGCCGTTTCCACCCAGGAAAAGACCACCCGCGACGCCCCCTCACCCGTGAGTGTGGCCGTGGAACGACTGCGTTGCGATCGCTCCGCTTGCTAGATGAGCCTGCATGATCCTTGGCGGCGATTCTCCTGACGTTTTGACGAACGGGATTGGTGAACATGGTAGGGCGGTGCCTAGCTTGCGAGGCCCGCCACTGCGCCGCTACGGATCTGGCGGGCCTCGCAAGCTTGGCACGGCCCTACCTTAAAGGATCACGAAAGCACGACATCACGAAAGACGAGGGAGGTATGGCCTCGTTGTGACCGACACGTCTTCCTCACGCGTTTCGTGCTCTCGTGTTTTCGTGATCCCTCACCCGGCATGGCCGACCGTCGACATTCTCCTTCTGGATCTGCCCCCTAACCCGACACTACACCAGAGGCTCAGCGTAGCCCGGCGAGTTATGAGACCAGGACGCCCAGTACATCGAGCCGTTCCGCAGCCTGGTCGGCGGCTGCCACGACGGCCTGCCGGTGAACGTTTCGGAGGGGGACCTGCGGGAGCCCTAACTCGCCGCCCTTGCTAGCTCCCGGAGGCCCGGGAAATCGGATCGGCGGAGGGGGGCTCGTCGAGGTGGTGGTATTTCTGATAGAGTTCGCGGATCTGACGGACGCTCTCGGGCTTCAGGCTTCTCACGCCGGATCGGAAGTCGAACTCCCGCGTCAAAACGATCACCTGCCGGGCGGCGTCGCCGAACTCGAACGGGTAGGGCACGTTCTCCAGGGTCTTTTGCATGATCGATTTCCGGTCGATGACGTGAAACGCCCCGAACGTGGAAGCAACGCAGTGGATCAGTTGCTGGGCAGCCCCGAAGAGGAGCC
>JBDKTH010001101.1:0-3834 GCA_039680305.1 Thermoguttaceae bacterium
TCTTTTCCAGCTGGACCTGGACTTCCTGGGCCTCGGCCAGTTGCCGGTTCGACTCCTCGACCTCCTTGACCGCGCGGCGGAGCTGCTCGATCGTGAACGGGAGGCACATCTCGCTTTCGGCCAAGCCCTTGCAGATGGCGATGGCATGCTCGCGGCAGGTATCGTAGCCGCAGGCCCCGCAGTTGAGCTCATCTTGCGGGGTGAACTTGCCCATCCGGGCCATGACGTCGATGAATTCGACCTTGCCGGGCGTGGGAATCCGCTGATCGTTGGCCGCGAAGGAGCGCGACAGATCGAGGTCGGCCGCACGCTGCATGTCCTCGTGCCAGTGCCACTGGTCGAGGGCCTCCATGCGTTGGCGCACATAATGCCGCACCTGTCGGCGCCGGCTGAACAGGGGCAGATCGTTGGTGATCCCCGCCCCCATGATGCAGCCTTCGCAGCAGAGCGCCTCCAAGAGCTTGGCCCCCAGGTCGCCGTCGGCAAACTCCTTGATCGCCTCGACCATCTGGCTCCGTCCCTGGCTCGAAACGACCTCGCCGGTCATCAGGTCTTCCTGGATATTGGCGGCCTGGAGCAACCCCCGGCCGATCGGGAACAGCCCTCCGGCGCTCCCGTAGGGCGGGTCGAACTCGCTCGCCTCGATCGTCTCCGAGTTGATCTGGGCGCTGGCGATCATCTGCCGCAGCTCGTCGAAGGTGAGCACAGCGTCGACTTCGCCGTCGACCGGCTTGCCGTCGATCTCGGCCTTCTTGGCGATGCACGGCCCGACGAACACGACGCCGATCTGTTTCCCGTAGGTCCGCCGCGCGATCCGGGCGGTGGCGATCATCGGCGAGACGATCGGGGCCAGGCACGGGACCAGTTCCGGGTGGTAGCGTTCGACGTAGCCGATGATCGCCGGGCAATGGGTGGTGATGTAACGATGGCCGTTGGTCTCGCTCAGCAGCTTACGGTACTCCCGGGCGACCAGGTCGGCGCCGAAGCTGACCTCCATCACCCAGGTGAAGCCCAGCTCCCGGATCATGCCCACGAGCTGCCGATAATCGGTCTCGGAGAACTCGGCGGGAAAGCTGGGGGCCAGGCAGGCGGCCACGCGTTTGCCGGACGCCAGAAGGATGTCAACCTGGTCGATGCTGCTGGCGGCCTGCTTGGCCTTCTGGGAGCAGACGCGCACGCAGTTGCCGCAGGCGATGCACCGCTCGGCGATCACCTCGGCCTGGCCGGTGGCGATGCGGATCGCCTTAGCCGGGCACTCGCGCACGCACGTGTAACACATGCGGCAGCGTTCTTTGATCGTCGTGATGTATGCCGCGCCCATGGCAACCATCCTCGGGGAACCTCAACCTCAGAGAGCCAGCGACCGGAGCCGCGCCGCGCGGCCAGCCGATGCGGAGCCCGCCCCCGCCGCAATGCGGTGAGAGCGGGCCACGGTACGCTTCGCTCGCTGCCAAGCGGTCAACGACGCCTCTTACACCGTCAATTCGCGTTTCGTGTAGTGCGTGTGCAACAAGTGGTGGCTCTTTTCGCCCAAGGGAGCGCCCAGGAACTCGGTGTAGAGCCGCTGGACCGACTCGTTCTGGTGCGACACGCGGACCGCTTCCTGGCCATCGATCTGGTAGAGCGCCTTGAGCCGGGCCCGGACGTTGTCGCGGTTCACGCCGATCGGCTGTCCGCCACCGTTGATGCAGCCGCCGGGGCAGGTCATGACTTCGATGAAGTGATACTGCTTCTGGCCGGCGCGGATCTGGTCCAACAACTTCGCCGCGTTGCCCAAGCCGCTGACCACGGCGACGTTCAGCGTCAGGCCGTCGATCTCGACCTGGGCCTCCTTGACGCCCTCGAAGCCGCGCACCGCTTCGACGTTCAAGTTGGCCAGCTCCTTGCCAGTGACCAGGTAATAGGCCGACCGGATGGCCGCTTCCATCACGCCGCCGGTGGCGCCGAACAGCTTGCCGGCCGTGGTCCGTTCGCCGAACGGGGTGTCGGCCGTGTCCGGGGGCAGCTCGCGGAGGTCGAGGCCGTGCATCCGGATCAACTCGGCCAGTTCGCGGGTGGTGAGCACGGCGTCGATGTCGGCCACGCCCCCGCGGCCCATCTCGGGTCGGCCGGCCTCGAACTTCTTGGCCGTGCAGGGCATGATGCTGACGCTGTAGATCTTCGACGGCTCGAGCCCTTCGCGCTGGGCGAAGTAACTCTTGATCACGGCGCCCATCATCTGCTGCGGACTCTTGCAGGTGGACAGGTTGTCCATGAAGTCCGGGTAGTAGGTCTCGACGAACTTGATCCAGCCCGGCGAGCAGCTGGTGAGCATCGGCAGCTTGCCGCCCTTGGTGAGGCGGTGGACCAGCTCGGAGCCCTCTTCCATGATCGTCAGGTCGGCGGTGAAGCCGGTGTCGAACACGCGGTCGAAGCCCAGCCGCCGCAGGGCGGTGGTCATCGCGCCGATCACGTCGGCGCCGGCGGGCATCTTGAACGCTTCGCCGAGGCTCACCGACACGGCCGGGGCATGCTGCACGACGACCGTCCGCTTCGGATCGCGGAGGGCTTCGAGCACGTCCTTGATCTGGCTGCGTTCGCTCAAGGCGCCGGTCGGGCAGACGTTGATGCACTGGCCGCAGTTGATGCAGCCGGAGACGTTCAACCCTTCGTCGAAGGCCGTGCCGACCTTGGCCCGCGAGCCGCGGCCGATGAAGTCGATCGCCGCCACGCCCTGCATTTCCTCGCAGACGCGGACGCACTTGCCGCAGAGGATGCACTTGGCCGGATCGCGGACGAGCGACGGGCTGGAGGTGTCGAGGTAGTAGGTGCTCTTCTCGCCCGCATAGCGACGCTGCCGCACGCCGAGTTCCTCGGCGAGTCCCTGCAGTTCGCAGCTCCCGTTCCGCACGCAGTAGAGGCAGTCGTCGGGATGGTTGGCCAACAGCAGTTCGATGATCGTTTTGCGGGCCTGGACGGCACGTTGGGAGTGTGTCTTGACTTTCATCCCCGCGCTGACGGGGAAGGCACAGCTGGGCACGAGGCCCCGCTGTCCCTCGACTTCCACGACACACATCCGGCAGGCGCCGGTGGGGGTCAGCCCGTCGATGTGGCAGAGCGTTGGCACCTTGATGCCGGCGCGGCGCAACGCACTTAGGAGCATTTCCCCGGGCTGGGCCTCGACGGGTCTGCCGTTGACTTCAATGCTGATCATGCCTGATCCTCGACGATGGGTTTGCCGTCTCGATTGGAGTGTTGGGTCTTCGGGATTCGAGCCCTGCAGGGAACGCGCTCCGTGGCGCTCGGGCCACCGGGACTTCTCTTCTATGTTCCGGAGGAGTTCGCGGCGGCCGGGATTGGGTGGTGGAGAACGCCACGGAGGGCATCCCCTGCAGGCTCGTCCTTCGCTTTCTACTTCTTCATAATCGCGCCCGGCCGGCAGACATCCATGCAGGTGCCGCAGCCGATGCACTTCTCAACGATGATGTAATGGGGATTCTTCAGCGAGCCGACGATCGCGTCGGCCGGGCACTTCTTCGTGCAGAGCGTGCAGCCCTTGCACTTCTCCGGGTCGATCGAGTAGGTGATCAACTCCTGGCACACGCCCGCCGGGCAGTGCCGCTCGAAGATGTGGGCTTCATACTCGTGGCGGAAGAAGCGGAGCGTGCTGAGCACGGGGTTCGGGGCCGTCTGTCCCAAGCCGCAGAGGCTCGTGTCGCGGATGCTCTCGGCCAGGCTCTGGAGGTGGAGCACGCTGTGGAACCGCTCCAAGGCGTCCATTCCCCGCTCGCGGCGCCGGCCGCGGGTGATCCGCTGGAGGATCTCCAGCATCCGCCGCGTGCCTTCGCGGCAGGG
>JBDKTH010000155.1:0-3278 GCA_039680305.1 Thermoguttaceae bacterium
ACGCCTTTTCCTCGGCCGAACCGCCCAATACGAGCGTCCCCGATCGCGTCTATACGTGCAAGAGCACGACTTGGCCCAAGGCGCCGTGTCAAAGTGGGAATACGGATGGACTCTCGGGTCGTTGGAACTTCGCCCGCAGCTACCATCCCGGCGGCGTCAATGCGGTTCTCGCCGACGGATCCGTGCGATTCGTCTCCGACACGGTCGATCGCTCGACGTGGCGATATCTAGGGCTACGCAACGACGGCAACGTGCTCAAGGAGTTTTGACCCCGTCGCGCACCCGATTCCGGCATGAGGCAACCCCACCCATCATTGGGGACTCATCAACTGCTTCAGGAATGACAATTCGATTGACAGCCGTGTGGGTTTCACTATGCTCCTAGATAGCGGGGCAGGCGGTGTCCATCGGCTGCGTCATAGCGTTGTCAACGTCCTTCTTTCCAAGAGAGTGATTATGACCGTCTGTTGCCCGCGTCTCGGCTCTCGTTCGTATGGCTTCACCCTCGTCGAACTCCTGGTGGTGATCGCGATTATTGGGATCTTGATTGCCCTCTTGCTGCCGGCCGTCCAGGCCGCTCGAGAAGCGGCCCGCCGCTCGCAGTGCACCAACAATCTGAAGCAGCTTGCGCTGGCCATGCACAACTACCACGACGTCCACAAGGTGTTCCCCTATGGGTTCCAGACGGAAATCGCCGGATGCACCCACCGGCGCGATTGCTGGTTCCATCGAATCCTGCCGTTCATCGAACAGAAGCCTTTTTCCGACAAATACGAGGCCGACAAGACGGAGTACGTCCACCAGATCCCCAAGTCGCTCGCCGGGACTATTGTCGGCGCGATGATGTGCCCCTCCGACCCCTCGGGCCCGGCTTTCGGCGGTGGCGGATCGGACAATGGCTTCCAGGGCAATTACGTCGTCTGTGCGGGTGGCGGCACCGGCACGACAACCATCGACATGAACATCGTCAAAACCGACACCGGAGGATTGTTCAGCCAGAACTCAGCCTGTGGCTTCCGCGACTGCCTCGACGGGTCGTCGAACACGTTGCTGATCAGTGAAGCGATCATCCGCGGGAGCACCGGCGGCAATTGGGGTGAAGCAGGCGGCTATTGGGGCGGCGCTCCGCACGGCTCGTATGGCTTCTCCACGGCCGAGCCACCCAACACGAGCGTGGCGGACCGGGTTTATTCGTGCAAGAGCACCACTTGGCCTAAGGCTCCCTGCGAAAACGGCAACGCCGGAGGACTTACCGGTCGCTGGAACTTCGCCCGCAGCTATCATCCCGGCGGCGTCAATACGGCCCTCGCGGATGGTTCGGTGCGGTTTGTCTCCGAGACCATCGACCGCTTGACGTGGCGGTATCTCGGGATTCGCAACGACGGCAACGTGCTCAAGGAATTCTGATCCGCCTCTCGCCCATAAGGACAACACTCATGCTCACGCATTCCTTGAAGGCCCTGGTGGCCTCCCTGACGATGATGGTTCTCGTCGGCTGCGGTGCTGGCAGCGGTCAGGATCTGCACGGGGTGACCGGCAAGGTCACCTTTGACAACGAGCCGGTCAAAGAAGGCCGGATCCTGTTCCGGGCGGTCGACGGCGACCAGCGGGCGTTCAGCGGACCGATTGAGAACGGGCTGTACAAGCTCGAAGCACGTCCCGGCAAGATGCGGGTCGAGATCACGGCCTCCCGGATCGTGCCCGGCAAGTTCGACACGTCGAACCCCGGCGAAAAGGTCCCGATCGGCGAGATGTATATCCCCGCCCGTTACAACTCGAAAACCGAGTTGACCGCCGAAGTCAAGCCGGGCAGCAACACGGCTGACTTCCCCCTGACCGGCGCCAAGAAGTAAACGCCTGGCAGGACCAACCGAGCATCCCGTCCCGAGCCCCGGCTCCGCCCCCACGCCAATCGTTGGACACGCGAGCCCCGGTCCGCTATTGTAAGGGGTGGGGTACGGCTACGACGTGAGCACGGCCGTCAGCCTGCCTGCCGCTCTGGCGATGCTCGTGGATCTTGGAACCCGTCGCAACAAAACGGGTCGCTGGGGGAAAACGGCCGGACAAGGATCACCATGACCAGCCAGCCTTCCAATGGCCGTTCGGACGACCGGCGCCAGTTCACCCTGGCCGGGTGGCATTCGTTCCTCCTGGCTGGGGCCGTTTACTTCGCGTTGCTGGCCTCCGTGGGCCCATTGTTCAGCGCAACTGGTCGTGAGCCGAAGTGGTGGCCGACCGTGGCGACAACTCTCACGGCCTGGGGCGTGCTGTGGTTCCTCTACTACCGCTGGCGTCTCCGTCAGGCACTGATCGTCCACTTCTTCGGGCCAATGGTGGTCTGGGGCCTTGCCCTGACCGCCTCGGTGATTCGCCTGTTCTGGTGGCTGTTCTCCACGGGCGCTCCGCCGATCACGGGTTTTCTTCTGGCCATCGGCGCTATGGTGGTGCTTGGCTGTGGGCTGAGCACGTTGATCAGTTTTCCCTACGCCGTCATGATCCTCGTCCGACAGGGAATCTGGAAGCCGCGGCGAAGCGTCGGTTGGCGAAAACGGCGGCAAGCGGATCGCCAGTAACGCCTCTCCCCTTGTTCGGTGAGCGCACCATGCCTATGCAATTCAGCCTGTTCCGGTTGCTGCTGGCTATATCGGTGTTTGGCGCCGCATTCGGCATATTCGGCAAGATTGCGGGGACGGGGACGGCCGCACGCATGGTCTCACTCGCCGTCGCAGGTCCTCTGACCTTGCTCGTGCTGATCGCAAAGAAGCGGGACTATCGCCGCATCCGCTGGTCGTTGGGCTTCTGCGTCATCGGGGCACTCATCGGCTCGATACTTACTGTCCCCGTTCATCCACCCTACGAACGAGGTGACGAGATCCGCCATGCGATTATTGGGGCCGTGATTGGCTGGATGATCGGAGGCGTGATTGTTCATCGAAAGTGGCTTTTCCAGGATGAGCCCACATCGCCCGATCCTACGGACAACGTTCAACCTGAGCGCCGAGCTGATTGAGTTTCTCGTCGAGACGTTCATAGCCGCGATCGAGGTGGTGGATGTCGTCGATGACCGTCTCGCCTTTGGCGGCCAGACCGGCGAGCACGAGGGCCGCACTGGCCCGAAGATCCGAGGCAGTGACCACGGCGCCGGTCAGACGGTCGACGCCGGTCACGACGGCGGTCGAGCCGCAGAGTTCAATCCGGGCGCCCAGGCGGTTGAGTTCGGCGATGTGCTGGAAACGGCTTGCGAACACGCGGTCGCCGATCGTGCTTCGTCCGCGGGC
>JBDKTH010001037.1:0-5799 GCA_039680305.1 Thermoguttaceae bacterium
CATGCGATCGACTGTTTAGCCTCGGCACTTGTGCCGAGCGGAAGCCGGATCCACGATGCCAATCCGACTCTCGGCACAAGTGCCGAGGCTAAACGAAGACATCACGGCGGCCAGAGCGTCCAGCGTATCGCAATGGCCACCTTCTGCCACCGGCTCAAACGGATGCGACGGGCCAGGACGTCGTGTGGCCGGCGTCGGATCTCGCCCAGCAGACGGTGATAGACCTCCATCATCATGCCCAAGATCCGACGGCCGTCCGGCTCGAGATACCTGGCCAACTCGGCGCCTTCGCGGTAGAGGCGTTCGGCGCGATCCGCCTCCAAGGCCATGAGGCGATCGAACCGCTCGTCGGCGACGCCCTGGGCCAGGTCGTCGGCCGAATAGCCGCACACGCGGAGGTCTTCCAGCGGCAGATAGACGCGTCCCTGCTGGGTGTCCTCCTTGAGGTCGCGGAGGATATTCGTCAGTTGGAACGCCACGCCGCACTGATCGGCCGGCCGAAAGGCCTCGTCGCTGCGGAAGCCCCAGACGTAGATGCAGGCCAGTCCGACCGCCGAGGCCACACGGTGGCAGTATTCCGTCAGGTCGTCGAAGGTCTCGTAGAAGCGACGATCAAGATCCATCTCCACGCCATCGATCACGGCGTGCAAATGCTCCTTGGGAATGCCGAACCGCTGAACCGCATCGGCCAGAGCGGGAAGCAACGGCAGACCGGCGAGATCCTTGGGCGCGGCGGCCGAGCCCGCCAGGGCGGCATCGAGGGCCGCACGCCACTGGCGCAAGGCTTCCCGTCGCTCCGCCGCCGGCCGAGGACTGTCGGCCAGGTCGTCGGTGTGGCGCATGAAGGCGTAGAGGGCCTCCATCGCCTCGTGTTTGGGTCTGGAAAGCAGCCAGAAACAGGGGGTGAAGCTCGATCGGGCCTGGCGCACCGCCTGTCGACAAAAGGCGTAGCTTGCAGCGAGCGAGGGACGCGGCTGACTCATGGCTTGTTTCCGGGATACGTCCCCTGACGAAGCTGCCACCAGACGCGTGCGGCCAGGCAAAGCTTTTCCCTCTTCGTGAGGACCGGTCGACGGGACCAGACGTCAAACCCTTGGCGACGGATCGCTGCGAGGATCGCCAGCCCGCCTTCGACAAACAAGGCCACGTCCAAACGCAACTCCTCGGGGACCAACTGGACCAGCGGCTGCCCACGGCGGAGCCATCCTTCGGCCTCGGTCACCTCGGCCTGCATGAGACGGCACAGCGATTCGTTGGCCTCGCCCGCGGCAAGCATCCCTTCGTTGCAGCCAAACCGACGCAATTGGGTCTGGGGGATGTAGACCCGCCCACGCTGCAAGTCCCGGGCAACGTCCTGGCAGAAATTGGCCAGTTGCAGCCCGGTGCAGATCGCGTCGGACAACTGGCCTCGCTTCTGGTCGTGGCAGCGACCGAGGTAGAGGATCAGCCGGCCCACCGGATTGGCCGAGTAGCGGCAATAGCCGAGCACCTGCTCGGGGGTCTCATAGCGGGTGATCTGTTGATCCTGGCGGAAGGCCACCAGGAGATCGGCAAACGGGTCGATCGGGATGTTGAACTCGCGGATCGTCTCGGTCAGGGCGATGAACACCGGGTGGTGAGCTTCACCGCGGTAACACAGCCTCAGGAGGTGCTCCCACCATTGCAGCAAGGCCGTAGCCTGCTTGCGGTCGGCCGTCTCGTCCGCCAGATCGTCGGCCCAACGGCAGTAGGCGTAGATATGATAGAAGTGCTGACGGAGATGCCGCGGCAGGAGAAAACTGACCACGGTGAAGTTCTCGTAGTGTCTCCGAGCCAGCCGCCGACAGTATCGCCGCGACTGGGCCAAGGACAACTCCTTTGGCAGCCGGGCGTTCGGACCGTACAATTGCAGTTCAGTGGCAAATGGACGAGACATAGTCATTCATCGTTCTGCATTCATCATTCAGCATTTCCCATTATGATGCTTTTTGGGCAACGAGGGAACTATGCATATCTTGCTGGCGAGCCCACGGGGATTCTGTGCCGGAGTGAACATGGCAATCTCAAGCCTGGAAGTGGCCCTCGAGCGGTTTGGCCCTCCGGTCTATGTCTATCATGAGATCGTCCACAACAGGTGGGTAGTTGAGCACTTCCTCCAGAAGGGGGCGGTCTTTGTCAACGACCTGGCCGAGGTTCCCTCTGAAGCGAATCTGCTCTACTCGGCCCACGGAGTGTCGCCCGAGATCCGGCGAATGGCCCAAGAGCGGCAGTTGCGAACCATCGACTCCACCTGTCCACTGGTGACCAAGGTCCATCGAGAAGCGATCCGCTATGCTAAAGAGGGGTATACGATCGTGCTGATCGGACACGAGGGGCACGACGAGATGATCGGCACGTTGGGCGAAGCCCCTGAAGCGATCGTCCTGGTGGCCAATGTCCAGGATGTCGACCGGCTGGAAGTCGCTAATCCGGAAAGGCTGGCCTACTTGACACAAACCACCCTCTCGGTGGATGACGCGGCCCAGATCATCGCTCGGCTGCGTGAGAAGTTTCCTCGCATTGTCGGCCCCTCCAAGGCGGACATCTGCTACGCGACCCAGAACCGCCAGGAAGCCGTGCGAGAACTGTCGCGAGAGGCAAACGTGGCCCTGGTCGTGGGAAGCCAGAACAGTTCGAATAGCCAACGGTTGGCCGAGTTGGCCCGATCGACGGGCATCCCCTCGTACTTGATCGACGGACCGGCCGATATCGATCCGTCCTGGTTCCGTGGCGACGAGACGGTGCTGATCACCGCAGGCGCCAGCGCGCCGGAATCGGTGGTTCAAGAGTGCGTCGACTTCTTGCACGACCGGTTCGCGGCCACCGTCGCCCCTCGAGTGCTCCGGAAGGAAGAGGTCCGCTTCCTGCTGCCCGCTGGATTGAGGGACTGAGATTTGAGATTTTGGGATTTCAGATTTGGGATTTCCGATTTGGGATTGGGGATTTAGGATTGGAGCCAGCAAAATCCCAAATCAGAAATCCCAAATCCCAAATCTTCTTATGGCGTTCTGGAAAGAAAAAGTCGTCCTAGTAACGGGGGGGTCCAGCGGGTTGGGGCGGATGATCGCCGACGCGTTCGCGGCCGCAGGAGCCCGGCTGGTCATCGTCGGCCTGGAAGCCGAAGCGGTCAAACAGACGACCGACGAGATGGCGGCGGCCGGCACCGACGTGTTGGGAATTCCCGCCGACATCACCAAGCAGGAACAGGTCGACGCCCTGTTGGATCAGGCCATCGCCCGGTTCGGCCGGCTGGACGTGCTGGTGAACAATGCGGGCCGGTCGATGCGTGGCAAGGTGCTGGACACCACGGCCGAACAGTTCCGCGACCTGATGGAGTTGAACCTGATCGCCCTGGTCCGCTGCACTCGGGCGGCCGTGCCCCATCTGCTCAAGACCCGGGGACACGTCATCAACATCGGCTCGCTGGCGGCCAAATCGGCCTCGCGCTGGGTGGGGGCCTATCCAGCCACCAAGCACGCCGTGGCGGCCTACTCCCAGCAACTCCGGCTCGAATTGGGGCCGGAAGGTCTGCATGTGCTCCTGGTCTGCCCGGGGCCGATCGCCCGAAGCGGTGACCGGCTCTATCCCCTCGCGGGAATGGAAGACGTGCCGGAACGGGCGCGGCGGCCGGGCGCGGGGGTCAAGGTCAGAGCGATCCCACCCGAGAAACTGGCCCACGCCATCCTCCAGGCGTGTGAACATCGCGAGCCCGAATTGGTCATGCCCGGCAAGGCGCGACTGCTGTTCGCGATTTCCCAGCTCTGGCCCAGGTTGGGAGATTGGCTGGTGCTGAGGAATACGTAGGGGATTTTTCATTTGGGATTTGCACGACGGGCAGGGTTCGCAGGAATTCCAAATTCCAAATCCCAAATCAAAAATCCCCAAACCCTTGCCAGCCCTTGTTCTTCGTGCCAGGATTTGGCAGGATAACCGCTTACGTTGCTCGCAAACGGTTGACATTATCGCCATTTGACTCGATTTCCTTGGGAGAGACTCCATGGCCACGACCGCCGCATTTCCGAACATCAAGAAGATCGCTTTTGAAGGACCCGACTCGAAGAACCCGCTGGCCTTCCGCTACTACGACGCGAACGAGAAGGTGGAAGGCAAGACGATGAAGGACCAGTTGCGGTTCAGCGTCGCCTATTGGCACACGCTGCGTGGCACCGGCGCCGACCCGTTCGGCCCCGGCACGATGTTCCGCCCCTGGGAAGCCGGCCAGGACACGGTCGAGAATGCCGTAAACCGCGTGCGTGTCGGCTTCGAGTTCATGGAGAAGCTCGGCGCCCCGTTCTTCTGCTTCCACGACCGCGACATCGCCCCGGAAGGCAAGAAGCTGGCCGACAGCAACAAGAACCTCGACAAGGTGGTCAAGGCCGCCAAGAAAGAGATGCAGCGGACCGGGATCAAGCTCCTCTGGGGAACCGCGAACCTCTTCAGCAATCCGCGTTACATGCATGGGGCCGCCACCAGCCCCAATTCCGAATCGTTCGCCTATGCGGCCGCCCAGGTCAAGAAGGCCCTCGAGGTGACCAAGGAACTCGACGGCGCCGGCTACGTGTTCTGGGGCGGGCGTGAAGGCTACCAGACCTGGTGGAACACCGACATGAAGCGCGAGCTCGACCACCTGGCCACCTTCTTCCACCTGGCCGTCGACTACGCCAAGCAGATCGGCTTCAAGGGCCCGTTCTACATCGAGCCGAAGCCCAAGGAACCGACCAAGCATCAGTACGACTTCGACGCCGCCGCCTGCATCAACTTCCTCCGGGCGTACGACCTCGACCCGTACTTCAAGCTGAACATCGAGACCAACCACGCCACGCTGGCCGGCCACAACGTCGAGCACGAATTGGACTACGCCGGCTACCAGGGCTTCTTGGGCTCGGTCGACGCCAACACGGGCGACATGCTCCTCGGCTGGGACACCGACCAGTTCCCGACCGACGTCTACCTGACCACGAAGATCATGCTCTGCTTCCTCAAGTACGGCGGGATCGCCCCGGGCGGAGTGAACTTCGACGCTAAGGTCCGCCGCGAAAGCTTCGAGCCGATCGACCTGTTCTACGCCCACATCGGCGGCATGGACACCTTTGCCAAGGGCCTGAAGATCGCCGCCGAGATCCGCAAGGACGGCGAACTGGCCGCCATGCTCAAGGACCGCTACAGCTCCTGGGACAAGGGACTCGGCGCGGAGATCGAAGAAGGCAAGCACGACTTCACCACGCTGGAGAAGTACATGCTCCGCAAGGGCGAAATCTCCGGCAGCAAGAGCGGTCACCAGGAACTGTTTGAGAACGTGGTCAACCGCTACATCTTCTAACGTCGGGCGTCGAAAAAGGGAACCACTGGTGATGTGAGCTGCGTGGTCGATCTTCCCGCCTTCGGGCATCCGGGAGAGAGACCACGCGGCTCATTCCCTTTCTTGCCCCCTCTCCTCTTCATCTTTCGTGTATTTCGTGTCTTTCGTGGTTCTCTCGCTAGCCTTCCTCTAATCGTGGAAGGAAACTCCTCGCTTGCGCAGCTCGTCGACCAGTTGCGGCGTGGAGGTGTATTGAACCGCATCAAATCCGGCCGCACGGGCGCCTTCGACATTGGCCAAGATGTCGTCGGTGAAAAAAACCTCTTCGGGCCTGACGTTGGCCAATTGGGCCGCCCCAAGATAGATCGCCCGATCGGGCTTGGCCGCCCGAAGCTCGAAGCTCAGGGCGTGAATGGAAAAGGCTTCGCGCAGGATCGGATAGCGGCCCAGGCAGAACTCCCAATGCCCATGGCAGGTATTCG
>JBDKTH010001314.1:0-1860 GCA_039680305.1 Thermoguttaceae bacterium
ACCATCTGGCCGGCGATCATCACCGTCTCCCCGGCTTCGATGGTGCGGGTAACTGCGGCGATGTTGTCGTCGGGGGTTAGCTGTAGCAGGCGAGCGTCATTCTGCTGAGGCGAGGTCGACGTTGACATGGTTTTGCGACTCCTGGATCGCGAGGGAAGGGAAGAGGGTTCAGGGTTCGGGGTTCAGAATTTCGCTTCACCGTCAATTGGCCAACCAATCTGCGTCGAACCCTTGCACGCTCCCTCTGGTAACCTTATCCTCCCCTCCTGAACCCTGAACCCTGAACCCTGAACCCTGAACCCTGAACCCTGAACCCTACCCATACCCTAAGTCCCGCAGTTCATCCTCATCCAATCCGTGGTAATGGGCCAACTCATGCAGGATCGTGATCCGAATCTCCCGTCTCAGTCGGCCGAGCCGCACCCGTCCAAAACGGTCGCGGGCCATGGCGAGGATCCCTTCCCGATAGACTGTGACCATATCGGGCATCGTGCCGGAATGCAGGATGCTTTTGTCGCTGATCGGGATTCCCGTATACAGGCCGCACAACTGGTCGCGCCGCGTGGCCCCGGTCTGGGCCATCACGTCGGCCG
Organism: Thermoguttaceae bacterium; assembly: GCA_039680305.1. Taxonomy (GTDB): domain Bacteria; phylum Planctomycetota; class Planctomycetia; order Pirellulales; family Thermoguttaceae; genus JBDKTH01. Next base: position 594 of record JBDKTH010001314.1, read on the forward strand.
AGGGATAGTCCTCCACGTGCAGCGGTACCCGGTCGATCAGTTCGTGGACCAACGACGGCAATTCAGCCAGGACCTCTTCCAAAACCTGGTCGAAACGATCTCGCGTACGCGGATTCAACGTGGCACTTCCTTTCACCTCGTCCGGCCCAGCCGAGTCGCCGGGCTTCACCGCCTAATCTTACGACAGCCGCGTCAGCCGTCAATCAGTACCACAGGAATCACCCTGCCAGCGATGGGGTGGCGGCGGGCTGCTGGCAATCTCCCGGTCGGATCAGTAGACTCAGGGGAATGCCAGTCGCCGTTTGGCGTCCTTGTGAACTATCGCCGGAAACGGAGCGCACCATGAAGAAGCTTCATCGTCTTATCCTCCTGGGCCTGATCTCGATTTTCCCGCTGACCGCCCGGGCTGAAGAGCCCAAGCATCGCAAGCTGGCCGCGGTGCCGTTTACCGCCGTGAAGGTCCAGGACGCGTTCTGGGCCCCGCGGCTTCGCACCAACCGCGAGGTGTCGCTCCCCCACAACTTCAAGTGGTGCGAGCAGACCGGCCGGATCAGCAACTTTGCCAAGGCCGCCAAGCTCATCGACGGCAAGTTCGAAGGGATCTTCTTCAACGACTCCGACGTCTACAAAGTGCTCGAAGGGGCTTCCTATTCCTTGGCCGACCATCCCGATCCGGCCCTGGAAAAGACCGTCGACGACGTGATTGCCAAGATCGCCGCGGCTCAACAGCCCAACGGTTATCTGAACACCTACTTCACGCTTGCCGAGCCGAACAAGCGGTGGACCGACTTCCGCGTGAAGCACGAACTCTACTGCGCTGGCCATCTCTTTGAGGGCGCCGTGGCCCACTATCGTGCCACCGGCAAGCGGACTTTTCTGGACGTCGCGATCAAGCTGGCCGACCATATCGACCAGACTTTCGGGCCGGACAAACGCCATGAGGTCCCCGGCCACGAGGAGATCGAACTGGCCCTGGTGAAGCTATACCAGGTGACTGGCCAGGAAAAGTACATGAACCTGGCCAGGTTCTTCCTCGACGTGCGCGGGGACAAGGCTCAGCGCAAAGACATCTTCGGCCCCTACTGCCAGGACCACTTGCCAGTCCAGGATCAGAGCGAGATCGTCGGCCATGCCGTCCGGGCGATGTATCTCTACGCCGGCGTCGCCGACGTCGCGGCGTACACGGGCAATCAAGGATTCATCGACGCGATGGGCCGGCTGTGGCGGGACGTCGTGCTGCGCAAGATGTACATCACCGGCGGGATCG
>JBDKTH010000048.1:0-4210 GCA_039680305.1 Thermoguttaceae bacterium
AGGGAGTCGATGATCCGATAGGGGCCCAGCGTGAACTTGGTCCGGCCATCGAGGAGTTGCTTGGCTTGCCAGACGTTGAGACGGCCCAACTCGACGAGTTTCTGGGCCAACAGTTCATCGCCGGGCACGACTTCGGCCTGGTCGGGGTTGCCGGAAGCGCGCAAAATCGCGAGGGCCTCGTCGAGTTGCTCGCGGGTGAGCAACTCGCTGACCAATGCACATCGCTCGAATGTTGCCCCTCGTGGCCTATTCACTGTCGGCACGCCCTGGGAATCGCTTTTGGCGGTCAGCGTTCAGCTCTCGGCCATCAGCTCTTAGCTTTCGGCCATCGGCTCTCAGGATCGCGAGTCGACCGTTAGGCGGCCGACCGCTGACTGCAAACTGCTGACGGCTGATAACTGACGGCTGAAAGCCAAAAAACTGGCCGCCGATGACTCACTCTTGACCGATTCTGACTCACACGGCCCGGTTCAGACGCACCGGGCCCTAATACTGCTACGTTAACCGCTCGGCACGGTCCGCGCCAAGGAGTAGCCTTGCCTACCCCGATAGACCAAAAGTCTTCCATGCCGCAGGTAGGGGTGCTACCAATTCTACGGGCGAGCCGGAGACCGGATGAGCCACCACCAGCCGGCGGGCATGGAGCGCAATCCCCGAGGAAAACCCCAGGCGGCTGCCATACTTGCGGTCGCCCACGATCGGATGGCCGTGATGGGCCAACTGGAGGCGGATCTGATGTTTGCGTCCCGTCTCTAGTTCGATCTCCACCAGCGAGGCGTCCTGAAACGTCTTGAGTCGCCGGTAGCTCAGTCGGGCTTCCTTGGCCGCCGGCATGGTCCGCCCAACGATGTGCATTCGGCGATGCCGTTCGTCCTCGCTAAGCCAGTCGATATAGCTCCCCGATTCCGGGCGCAAAAGCCCCTCCACGACTGCCCAGTACGACTTTTCGACCGCTCGCGTGCGAAACTGCTCGGTCAGCCGGCGGGCGGCCTTCGAGGTCCGCGCAAAGACCACGACGCCGGTGACGGGCGCATCGAGCCGGCTGATCACGCCGAGATAGACGTTGCCGGGCTTGTGGTACTTTTCCTTGATGTACTCCTTGGCCTGGGTGAGGAGCGTGGCGCGGTCGCCGGGCAGCCCCATCGTCGCCAGTCCGGCCGGCTTCACGAGGGCCAGCAGATGATTGTCTTCATAGAGAACGTCAAGCGGCGGCAGCTCCATCATCGCTCCGTCTACCCGGCCGAGCCCCCGGGCCGTAGAATATGGGATTGTCGATCCCGAATTGTAAACTGTAAGCGGCAAATTGGTATCCGTCTTCGCGTTTCCCGCCATGACAGATGTTCGTCAAACCGTGAAGCTGATCCTCGCAAGCCGCTCGCCAAGGCGGCGTCAGTTGTTGGCCGAGGCGGGCTACTGCTTTGAGGTGGCACCGCCGGCGGAGACGGCCGAATGCGGGGTGTGTAGTGGCGAAAACCCGGCCCAATTGGTCGCCCGGCTCGCCTACCAGAAAGCGGCCGACGTCGCGGCACGGGTCGACGCGGGGGTCGTTCTCGGCTGCGTCACGGTGGTCGAGTGTGCCGGTCAGATTCTTGGCAAGCCACGCGACGAAGGCGACGCCCGGCGAATCCTTACGCTGCTCCGTGGGCGGGAGCATCGCGTGTTGAGCGGCCTATGCCTCTGGAAAAGACCAGACGGCCAACCGGTCGTGCGTGTCGAAGTGACCCGGCTTCGCATGGACGCGCTGAGCGATCGCCAGAGGGACGACTATCGGGCCAGCGGGGCCTGGGAGGGGAAGGCCGGCGCATTCGGATATCAGGATCGCCTTGGCTGGGTCCACGTCCTTGACGGCAGCGAGTCGAACGTGGTCGGGCTGCCGATGGAACTCCTGGCCACGCTGCTGGTTGAGTTGCCAGGGTAGGGGGGGGCTAACCGGTTTTTTGCACGGGCTTGTAGCCCCACCAAAGGCAAAGCCGCTCGTCCACAGGCTTGCCACCGACATTTCCAGCAGTCGGCACGGCGGCAGTTCCCATGGTCGAGCGGCCTGCAGTATAGCCGAATCGTCAGGGACGAGGTTCAGACCATGTCCTTGAGATTCTTCAGCGCACGAACCTTGACCTTCATGTAGGCCGGCTTGGCGGGGATGTCCTTGATCGTGACCTCGCCGGTGCGGATGTCGCGCACTGGGACGTTTTTCTTGGCGCTGCGAGCCGGGACCTTCTTCTTCTCGATCTTCACGAGGCCGGGGATCGTGAAGATGCCAGCACCCTTGTTACTGAGACTCTTCTTGATCTCTTCACCCAGGGCGTCCATCACCGACGCCACGTCTTTCTTGCTCAGACCGGTGGTCTCAGCAATGTTCGTGAGGATTTGCGTCTTGGTCGGTGCTTTCTTGGGCGCTGCTGCTTTGGCCATGTTCCAGACCCTCCATGCGGGTTCCAAAAGGTGTTAACTCGTCCGTCCGAACAGAGTGGACGCGATGATTAAATACGGTTTACCGGAAAAAACAAGCCAGAAAAGCGGTAAAACCGCGAAAAAACCGGGAAATTCTTGAACTAGACACCGTTTTTCGGCCGTTTTCCCGCCCTTTCTGTAGTCGATTGCAAAAAAAGCCGCAGGATTCCCGGCGAATCGGGCTTCCTGCCTCTGCCGCGCGTCGCGTACCGCGGCCCTGGCCGACCGGATTGAATCAGAGAGTCCACTTGTTGGCCATCGCGTCATTCGGCTAACATAATAGAGGCCCTCCCCCCAGACTGAGGCAATGCATTAGGCACGCGCCGTCGGCGTGCGACGCTCGTTCCGCACCCGGCCCCTCCGAGCGGAGTTCCGCGAGGTCCGGATTTCTTGCCAATGAGGCGGAAATCATCTAAGATTTTGAGATACAAGCGTTTATGACGCCAAGCGACAACTCCAGCCGCTTCGGAAGTGGCAACGCAAAGCATGGAACTTGTGGTCACCGTCGTTGGCCAACGCGGGGAGGCTCCTAAGATAATAGGAGAGTGTGACGGAACAGTCATTCGAACAGATCGAGCCAGTACGAGGCAGTTGCCGGACAGGGAGAGGGGAGAGAAGGGTCATGGATCGAGGCAAGCGGGTATCGTGGCTGACAGTGCTGGCGGTCGTTCTGCTGTGGCACGGTGCCCATCCAGTTGCCGAGGCGGCCGATCAGGCGGCCGCGGAAAAGAAGGAAAGGCCCCAGGAAGCGGCCCCAGCTAACGGCGATGCCGAAAAGGCGAATGCGGAAAAGCCTAAAGGGCCCAACGTGTTTGTGCCGGCCGACCGCGCCATGCTGCAGTTGCTCGACCGCGCTCGGCTACTGCTCCAGGAAGATCGCTATGCCGAGGCGGTCCGCTGCCTCGGGGCGATCCTCGATAGTTCCGAAGACTATTTTTTCCAGCCGGGCGACCGACCCAATCCGCTGAGTCTGAAATCGGAGGCCCTCCGGCTCTTGGGCGGAATGCCCCGGGCGGGCAGTGAACTCTATGAGCTGCAGTATGGCGCCCGGGCCCGACAGATGCTCAACGAAGCAGCCGCTGCGCGGGACGTCCAGACGCTGGCCGAGGTCTCGCGCCGGTTTTACCACACGCGGGCCGGTTACGAGGCCACCCTGCTTCTGGGCCTCGACCACATGGATCACGGGCGGTGGTTAGCCGGCGCGCTGGTGCTCCAACGGCTCCGCGACACGTCAGCGATCGCCGATCAGTTCGAGCCGACGCTATCGCTGGCGATCGCCACCTGTTGGTCGCGAGCCGGGGCCGCCGAGCGGGCCCAAGAGGCCCTGGTGGAATTGAAAACCCGCACCCGGGGAAGCAACGTAACCGTAGCCGGCAAGGACGTCGCCCTGTTCGCCCAGCCCGCCGAGGCGGTTGCCTGGCTGGGACGGCTCATCGGCCAAGAGCGGGAGACCGACGCCAGCAAACCGAACAACTGGGCGATGCGTCATGGCAACGCGGCCCGGAACGCGGTGAGTTTTGCCAGCGGCCCGCTGTTGAGCCTGCGGTGGCGGGTGCCCACCACGGATCACCCCTACATTGAAGCCCTGATCAAGCAGCTTCAGGAGACCGACCACGACCGCGACGAATGGGCCGTGCCCCAGTTGCATCCGCTGGTCGTCGACGACGTCGTGCTGATGCGGACCGCGCAGACGCTGGTGGCCGTCGACTTCACGACGGGCAAGCGGCTCTGGGAAGTGCCGGTGGCCGACCCCTTCGAG
>JBDKTH010000541.1:0-4067 GCA_039680305.1 Thermoguttaceae bacterium
AGGTCGTGCAGAAGCACCTGCGTCAGGACGGTTCGGCCAAGGAGGCCGCCGCGAATGCCGAGCCGTGGAATCCGGCCGCTGAAGGCTTTTACTTCCAGCACAACGCGTGGGTTCAGCCGGGGGAGGATGGAACCGCCCGCGTCGGCGCGACCGTCACCAAATCGCAGGGGGCCCAGATCCAAACCGTCCAATTGCCCAAGCTCGGCGAGGTGGTCTACCAGGGCTTGCCGCTGGCCGCCCTGATCGGCCCAGAACAAGCGCCGGTGGTGATTCCGGCCCCCGTGTCGGGGATTGTGGTGGCGGTGAACGAATCGCTCGCCAAGGCCCCTTCGCCGCTGTGGAACGATCTGTGCGGCGACGGTTGGATCGCCGTGGTCAGCCCGACGCGGTTCGAGGAAGAGACGAAGAACTGCACGCGACGGCGGGTGATCCTGTTGAACGCCGACCCGGCCTCGGCCCACGCCCAGCAAACGAAGCTGGCCGCGTTGGGCTGCACGGTGCGAACGGTGGGCCGCTGGGAAGACCTGGCCTCGCCGCTGGAGGACGAGCGGTTCTCCGTGTTGCTGTTGGACGCCGCGTCGTTCGGCGCGGGTGGTCCAGCACTTGTGGGGCGAATCAACGCCGCTGCTCCGGGGATGAAGATCGTTCTGGTCGCTACGGCCGGTTCGCCGCTGGAAGCCGCCTATCGGGCCTACCGGATCTTCTATTACGCCGTGGAGCCGTTTGCCGACAACGAGATTGCCGAAGTCCTGGAGGCCGTGTTCCGCACGCCGGAACCGCAGCCCTCGAAGAAGGCCAAGAACGGTTCGGGCAGCATCGCGACGATCAATATTGTCAACCGGAACGGCACCAAGGTTAGGTTGATGCCCGCTGCAGGGCTGTTGCACAAAGACGAAGGGCTGGGTATGCTGATTCGCCAAAAACTGGTAGAACGGCTCTTCCCGATCGAAACCATGGTCGGCGACTCGCCGATCAACTCCAACAACATCATGAAGGTCGCGGGGACCTGCGACCGGCTCGTGGTGCTCTTGGCGAAAGAGGTCGGCCGGTTGCCCGGCAGTCTCGTGCGGGACACGAAGTCGGAGATCATCTCCGTCTCCGGCGAAGGGTCGAACCACGTGACCACGTTGGTGGTCCAACCGGAGAACGCCGACAGCGGCCTGAACGGGCTGGGCTTCGGCAACCTCACGGCCCTGGCCGAGCACATTGTCAACGATCTAGCATCCTACTGAGCAGGATACACGGCATGGCGGTGGAAAGCAGCGTTGAGCGGGTGGAGGAGCTGGCCCACACCCAGGTGCACAACTGTTACCAGTGCGGCAAGTGTTCGGCCGGTTGCCCGGTCGCCGAGCGGATGGACCTGTTGCCCAACCAACTCATCCGCCTCGTGCAACTGGGCCGGCTGGACAAGGCGATGCGGGCCGACGCGATCTGGCAGTGCGTCTCCTGCACGACCTGCTCCACCCGCTGCCCGAAATCGGTCGACTGTGCGGCGGTGCTGGACGCCCTGCGGCAGCTCTCCGTGGAGCAGGGTGTCGCCTCGCCGGCGCAGCAGCGGACGATCCTCTTCCAGCAGGCGTTCTTGGATAACATCCGCCGCAACGGCCGGTTGGCCGAGGTGGAGTTGATCGCGCAGTTCAAGACCAAGGCCTTCCTGGGCGATTTGAATATACCGATGTTGATGAAAGACGCCATGCTCGCTCCGCAGTTGATGCGGCGTGGCAAGTTCCACCTGATGGGAGAAAAGGTCAAGGATCGCAGCATCGTCCAACGCATCTTCCAACGCTGCATGAATGGTTCATCCTGCGGCAAGGACTCGAAGTGAGCGACGCGCCTGCCGGGTATCAGGCGTAAAGCTCGGTTCGAGTTCTCCTACCCGACGTAGGGTGCACGGGCGCTTGCCCACCTGTGCACACCCGGCCCTGGCAGGCAAGCTGCCGCGGCCGCGCACCTGTGCGACTGAACCCTCGCACACAGCATCGAAGGAGTGTCAACGTGGAAATCGGCTACTATCCCGGCTGTGCCTTGCATGGCTCGTCCGGCGACTACGAGATGTCGGTCCGGGCGTGCCTTGGCGCACTGGGGGTTACTCTGCGCGAGCTGGACGACTGGATCTGCTGCGGCGCCACGGCCGCGCATTCTTTGAACCGCAAGTTGGCGGTGGCCCTGCCGGCCCGCAATCTCGCCCTGGCGGAGCGCGACGGGATGGAGGATCTCTTGGCCCCCTGCCCGATGTGCTCGATGGAGTTGCTCAAGGCCCGCAAGGTCCTCACCTCCGACGCTGCCGCCCGCAAGGAAATGGCCCAGATCGTCGAACTCGACGTGCAGGGCAAGACGCAGGTCTGCAACGTGATCCAGGTCTTCCAGAAGATTGGCTACGATCGGATCCGCGAGGCGGTCACGCGACGGCTGGAAGAGTTCAAGCCGGCCTGCTATTATGGCTGCCTCCTGACCCGGCCGCCGGAAACGGTGCAGTTCGACGACTGCGAGCAGCCCAACTCGATGGAGACCCTGCTCAAGGACCTGGGCGCCGCGCCGGTGGAGTGGAACTACAAGACCGAGTGCTGTGGCGCGGGCATGACGATGTCCAACGAGGCCACGGTGCTTGAGCTGGCTCATCGCATCCTCACGAACGCCGCGGCCCACGGGGCCAACTGCCTGGTCGTGGCCTGCCCGATGTGCCATGTCAACCTCGACATGAAACAGGCGGCGGTCAACCAGCGTTACGGCGTCCAGCACGACCTGGTGGTCTACTATCTCTCGGACCTCGTCGGCATGGCACTGGGACTGGAAGAGCGGGCGCTGGGTGTAGATCGGCACTTCGTGGTGAGAAAGTAGCGCAACATGGCAAGAATCGGCGTATTTGTCTGCTGGTGTGGCGAGAACATCGCGCGCAACGTCGACGTGGAGCGTGTGGCCGCGGAAGCCGCCCATTTCCCCGGCGTGCACTGCTCGGTGGCCTACAAGTACATGTGCTCCGAGCCGGGCCAGCGATTGATCCTCGAGAAGATCAAGAGCGAGGCGCTCGACGGCGTCGTCGTCGCCTCCTGCTCGCCGCACATGCACTTGAAGACCTTCCGCAAGGCGGCCGAGCGCGAAGGGGTCAATCCCTACATGGTCGAGATGGCCAACATCCGCGAGCACTGTTCCTGGGTCCATCACGACAAGGAAAAGGCCACGGCCAAGGCGATCGATCTGGTCCGCATGTCGGTGGCCAAAGTGCGCCAGGACCACGCGTTGGATCCGATCCGCGTGCCGGTCACCCGACGGGCGATGGTCATCGGCGGCGGCGTCGCCGGGATCCAAGCGGCGCTCGACATTGCCGACGCCGGCTACGAGGTGATCCTCGTCGAACGTCAGCCGTCGATCGGCGGCAAGATGGCCGGCCTCTCCGAGACCTTCCCCACGCTGGACTGCTCGCAGTGCATCCTCACGCCGCGGATGGTCGACGTGGGGCAGCATCCGAACATCAAGCTCTACACGCTCTCGGAGATCGAGGACGTCCAGGGCTACGTGGGCAACTTCAAGGTGACGATCCGCAAGCGGGCCCGCTACGTGGACATCAGCAAGTGCACCGGCTGCGGCAACTGCTGGAACGTCTGCCCGTCGAAGAAGAATTCGAGTGAGTTCGACTACGGCCTGGGCAACCGCACGGCGATCTACGTGCCGTTCCCGCAAGCCGTCCCGGCCCGCCCGGTTATCGACCCCGAGGCCTGCCTGATGCTGACCAAGGGGAAGTGCGGCATCTGCTCGAAGAAGTGTGCGGCCGGCGCGATCCGCTACGACGACAAGGACGAGTTGGTGACCGAGGAGGTCGGCGCGGTTGTCGTGGCCACCGGCTACAAGCTGTTCGACGTCGGCAAACGGGAGAACGGCTCGAAGTACGCCGGCTACGGCGAGTACGGCTACGGCCAGCACAAGGATGTGATCGATTCGCTCCAGTTCGAGCGGCTCGTTTCCGCGTCCGGCCCGACCAACGGCGAGTTGAAGCGCCCGTCGGACGGCAAGACGCCCAAGACGGTCGTGTTCATCAGCTGCGTCGGCTCGCGCGACAACGCCAAGGGGAT
>JBDKTH010000094.1:0-1769 GCA_039680305.1 Thermoguttaceae bacterium
GGAACAGCTTCGCCCTCGACGCGCCGGCCCCGTTGGCCCGCGAGCTGAAGTTCGTTGTGGTCCCCAAGCCGGGCCAAGCGGTCGCGGTCGATGAGATCGAAGTCTATCCGGCCCAGAACCTGGCCCAGGGGAAACCCTATGACTTCACCCCCGAGTTGCCCGAGAAATACGGCGATCCGGGCCGCCAGAAACTGACCGACAGCCATGTCTCGGAGCGGGGCTTTGGCGATGGTCGCACGGTCGGCTGGTACTTGCGGGAAACGGAAGTGACGCTGGATCTGGGGGACGCGTGCGCCGTGGATGCCGTCCGGGCCCATGTCGAGGGCGGCGGATATGCGGCGGTTCACTTCCCCACGCGGATCGACGTGCTCGCTTCGACCGATGGACTCGTGTGGAACTGGATTCACTCCCTGACCGGCGAGCCAAGTCCACTGCTCTACGACAAGCCGCACGACAACGGCACCCGGCTCCAACTGGGCTGGCTGGAGGGAACGTTCCGCCCCACCAACGCCCGCTTCGTCAAACTCCAAATCGCTCCCCAAGGCTGGCTGATGCTCAGCGAGATTGAAGTCCTCTCCCACGGCAAGAACGTTGCCTCGGGCAGGGGCTATCATCTGCGACCAGCCCCAACGTCCGCAGCGCCCTATGGCGACACCTCAGGGCTGTTGACCGACGGAATTCTCACTACCTCGAGCTTTAGCCAGCACCGTGCCGTAGGCTGGGACAAAGGCCAACCAACGGTCACGCTCGATTTGCAGGCTCCGACCACCATCGCCACAGTCGCCGCCCACGTCTTGGGCGGCGGCCAGGCGGGGGTCTACTTTCCCAAGAAGGTGATCGTTGCAACCTCGCTCGATGGCAAGCAGTGGTCGTCGCCGATCGCCACCAGCGAGCATCCGCCGGAAAAAGGGAACGAGTCACTCAAGACCTACATGTCGGTCCGTTTCCCGCCTCAGCGTTGCCGCTACGTGCAACTGCGGTTCGCCCCCCACGGCTGGCTGATGCTCGACGAAGTCGAGGTCTTCCCGCCAGAAGCGGCCGTGGCGCAGTAATCCTACTGGGGTTTGACGAACAAAACCGGTACGGCAGTAAGGTAGGGCGGTGCCGAGCTTGCGAGGCCCGCCACTGCGCCGTCACGGATCTGGCGGGCCTCGCAAGCTCGGCACCGCCCTACTTGATTACTGATCTCGTTCGCCAAAACCCATCAGGAGTGTCACCACGGAGGGCGTTCCCGACAGTGGGAATCGTATTCTTCCAGAATCATCTAGCCACCGGGCTTGGCCGGCGGCTGGACGGCCTTGGCCGACTGGATGAAGCTGAGGTTCGCCTTTTCTTCGTCGGGCTGCTTCAACAGGAGTTGGACCGACGGGTCGATCAGCGATTCCAGCCACTCGCCTAGGCGCAGGGCTGGACGCGTGGCATATTGGTCGAAGGCGTTGAGGTAGACTTCCTCGACGATTTCCGAGATCGTCAACTCCTCCCCAAGTTGCTCCTCGATCTCCGGGTACCGTTGGATCCAGCGACCGATCCGTTTTTCCAGCGATTCATCGTACACGGCCAGCAGGTCGCGGAAGCGGGCGTAGTCCAACCCCTCGACCGCCTGCTCGAGCTCGGTGTTGTCCGGGGCGAAGAGGGGCTGAACGTCGTGGAGTGTTCCTTCGGCCTGTTTTTCGTAGACCGGCTTGTTTCCCAGTTTCTCCTTGTACGCTTCCACCTTCTTGATCAGCCGGCGCACACACCGTTCCCAAGCGGGATGGAGGAAGTCGTCC
>JBDKTH010000630.1:0-18703 GCA_039680305.1 Thermoguttaceae bacterium
TCAAGCCATCGCGCCGGACGCCCCGCAGTATCTCCGCGTCCTGGAGGCGGCCACGCGCTGCGCTCAGGCGTGGTTCGAGGAACGTCAAGCCACGGGCCAGCCGACCGAGGACCAGGCCTCGGCCACCGCCGATTGGTTCGAGCGGTTGGTCGTCGACTCGCAGGGGCATCTGCCGGAACGCTGGAGCCCGATCGCCCAGGCCGCCGTGTTGTCGGCCGCCCGGCTGCGGCTCTACTACACACCCAACGGCTTTGCCCGGGCAGAACGGCTCCTGTCGGCGGCCTTGGCCGGGGCGACCGACGCGCCGGAGGCCTGGCGAACCAGCGCCCAGTTGATGCTCGTCTTCGCCCTGGCCGGTCAGGGACGCCACCGCGACGCGGCGGCCATCCTCAAGCAGATCACCGCCAGTTCCCCCGACCAGCTCCTGGGAATGCTCACCGCACTCCAGCGCGTGGCAGCCACTGCACCGGCCGGAATCCGAAGCGAACTAGCCACGCTGCAGCTCGGTGCAGTCGAGCTCCTCCGCCCTCAACACAGCCAACTCCGCCCCGCCGACCAGCGAACGGTCGATCGGCTCCACGCCCAAGCCCTGGCCGACGCCGGCCGGACCGACGAGGCCCAGGAGGCGTTCCGCTGGCTGGCCAACACCTATCCTCGCGACGGCGAGATCCAAGAGGCCTACGCCCAACTGCTCGTCACCCGCCAGGATCGCCCGTCCCTGGAACTAGCCTTGGCCCGATGGCGCGATCTGGAAGAAAAGTCCAAGGCGCAAACTCCTCGCTGGTTCCGGGCGAAATACCACGTCGCCGAATTGCACTATCGGCTGGGCAACCCCGAGCAAGCGGCGAAGATCATCACCCTCCTCCAAGTCCTGCACCCCGAACTCGGCGGCCCGGAGCTGAAAGCCCGCTTCCTGGACCTGCTCGCCCGTTGTCGGAAATGAACCGCGGCGTGTGTCGGGAGATTGCTGTCGGTTGCGGGGACTTGAGGGCCGCGGAGGGTTGAGGGCTGCACTGCTTGCCCTCCAGGCAAGCAGTGGCACACCGCCGGTCTTGGGTCATGGAAAGCCTCAACCGCATCGTCGGCCCGCAGGTCGAACCGTGACCACCATCGCCAGGAGCACCACGGGGATTGTGCCGGCCAAGAGGAGCAAGATTTCGCCGATCATCGGTCCGTCCTCCAGTCCTTGGGTTGTTGCTGTCTCTACCAGCAGGCAACCCCCGTGCCATCGGGCGACCGTCGACACTCTAACTTCTTTCCCCTGTGGAAGTTCCTTTCACCAGTCCAGTCCGCTGTCATCTTACGGACACACAGGAACGTCATCATTCTGATCACATTCCCCTCAAACTCGCGGCGCTCTCCACCGTTCGTTGATTGACCGAGGGATCCGGCGGAGGCGCCAAAAAAGAGTTGAAACTGGGCCAGCCGATCGATTAGGCTCACCCTTGGCAGCCGAAACGCTCGCCCCATCGATCTTTGACAATGCGGCAGTCTCTCAAGGGTTTTGACGACCAAGACCTGTAGGGTTTGTGTAGCGACCCCCGAGAAAGAAGAAGGTGCATTGCGGACTCGATTGCACCAAGGGGATCCGTTCAACACATTGGTGGATCGGTTCGCGAAGCACCCATTCCCTTCGGGTCCGTACTTCACTCATCTTGCTCTGTTACCGTACTCTCCCCCTACCATTTCGTCTGGACTGTCCTGGTGATCGTCCGTTTGGTCTTCGGAGTGCGGTGCTGAGCAACGACATTCACCATAAGAGGGGATCTTCTTCGTGTCGGATGACGAGGCTTTTGCAACGTAGCTCCTAAGAGTTATGAAGTTACGTCCGAAACAATCTCTGTAAAGTAATTTCTCACAAGACTTTATCATCGAGCGAAATTCCCGAGTGATTTTAGCCAAATACAAAGGCACCGCGCACGAAAAAGCAAAGGCTATACCTGTGAGGGATAAGGCGATAAAGACTCGGCATCCGAGGGGGTAGCCGCCCGATCATCTTCGACGGCCTCTAGAAAAATCGAATCCTGTTGACCACCACCCGCCGGCCAATCCGAACGCCGCCACCCCTCCTCTCCCAGAGGGAGAGAGAATCGTTGCCTTCGTTTTGAGACCGTCTCTTCGTCCTTCGTCCTTACTCCTTCCCCAAGAAACGACCATGGGGTGGCCTGTCGGGCCACCCCACAATCTCCACGGTACCAGGTAGTTGAGAATTGAATCAGTCCGGCCCGGGCACGCAGGCCAACGGGCCCCGAGGATTACCAGGGACCGCGAATATAGTAGAAGCCGAGTTGATCTGTGCTGGTCGGCCAGGGCGGAACAGGCTGGAAGGACCCGTGTGGGTAGAGGCCAGGACCGGGATAGTTCGGCTGGAATTGGGGGTAGATTGGCGTCACTCGAGTGCCGCCCACGCCCCAGTTATAGTGAGTCTGGAACTTGGCGGTCGGCGGCACCACCACCGCCAGCGGCGTGCCCCACGCCGGATCCGCGTAACCTGCATGCCAGGAGGTCGCCGCCGGCGTGCGGCGAAGGGTGCCCCGTTCCCGGGCCCCTGCGATATCCACGAGCACCAGGGCTGTCAGGGCCGCCGTCGAGATCCACAGTGCACAAAGCACGAGACGTTTCATAGCTTTGGGTTCCTTGTGGCTTTTGGACTCTAGCGCCAGCGAATCCTCGTTCGGGTCGCATTGCCATCGGGATGCTCGGTTCGATAGGTGCGAGCGTGCTTGTACAAGAATTCGTGCGGCATCAGCCCCTGGTAGGTGATGTAGGTTCGACCCACGTTCATCGGCACCGGACGGGGGCATGGATACAGTTCAGCACCAACCCCTCCCGCGTATGGCGGAACATAATAGTTCTGGAACAAGGCTGGCGCGGGCGTTGGGCCGACGGCTTGGGCCTGCTGGAGATCCCCGGCCAAGAGCAGGGCCACGGCCACCATCGCCATCCCTAGTAATCTCAGCATCATAGGACGACTCCTCAACTGGACAAGGCAGTCCCCCGAGGCGGGTTAGAATCGGAGGACCCATGGTGTTCACAACGGCGACACATTTGATTCGTCGGCTTTTGCGGGTCCTAGGGCCCAATCTTTGTATGCGGGATATACAGGAGACGCGGGAAATAGGGCCCAGGACCAGCCAAGAATAGAGTAGGATGCCCCCCAAAAATGCCTGGGAGAGGGCCGGCAAACTCGCTATAATCGTTGTAATCCATATGCCCAAACAGAGTTACATCAGACACGGAGTGTCAAGATTGGCAGACGCAGAGGTTCGCGATACACAGTCTCCTATCCCCACCGACACCAGTGAAACCAACGGCCAATCCACCAACGGCAGCCCCCGTCGGCGGGCGACCGCCCAGTCGATGGCCGCGAGCCAGCGGGATATCTCGGTCAGCGAGTTCTTCGCCAAGAACCGTCACCTGCTGGGATTTGACAACCCGCGCAAGGCCCTCCTGACGACGGTCAAAGAGGCCGTCGACAATGCCTTGGACGCCTGCGAAGAAGCCGGCATCCTCCCGGAGGTCTGGGTCCACATGGAGGCCACCGGCGAGAACCGCTACAAGGTCGGCATCCAGGACAACGGCCCGGGGATCCTCAAGAAGCAAATCCCGTTCATCTTCGGCAAACTGCTCTACGGCTCCAAGTTCCACCGCCTGCGCATGAGCCGCGGCCAGCAGGGGATCGGCATCAGCGCGGCCGGCATGTACGGTCTGCTGACCACCGGCAAGCCGGTTCGCATCGTCTCGAAGATCGGCAAGGGCAAGCCGACGCACTACTACGAGATCCAGATCGACACCAAGCGCAATCAGCCGGAGATCCTCAACAACAAGGGCGAGGGCGACGACATCCCGTCGAACGATGCCGGCCGGCAGTACATGGAGAAGCGCGGGATCGAGTGGGTCGACGTGGACCACGGGACCCGCGTGACCATCGACCTGGAGGCCCGCTACCAGCGCGGCCGCGGCAGCGTCGACGAATACCTGGAACAGACGGCGATCGCCAATCCGCACGTGACGTTCCACTACTGCGACCCGGAAGGCCACGAAACGACCTTCGAACGGGTGACCGACAAGCTGCCGCCGGAGCCCAAGGAGATCAAGCCGCATCCGTACGGCGTGGAATTGGGAATGCTCGTCACGCGACTTAAGGACTCCAAGGAAACGTCGCTGAGCCAGTTCCTGACGAATTCCTTCTCCCGCGTCAGCCCGCAGATCGCCAAGAAGATCTGTGACACGGCCAAGGTGAGCACGCGGGCGAACCCCAAGCGGATCGGCCGGAACGAAGCGGACGCGTTGTACAAGGCGATCCAGCAGACGAAGATCCCGGCCCCGGCCACCGACTGCATCTGCCCGATCGGTGAGGAATTGATCCTCAAAGGCCTGCACAAGATGGTGCCGGCCGAGTTTTACGCGGCCGCCACGCGGCCCCCGGCCGTCTATCGCGGCAACCCGTTCGTAATCGAGGTCGGCCTGGCCTACGGCGGCTCGTTCGCCACCCAGCGGGTCACGCGCGACGCGCTGGAGGAATTGCTCCAGCAAAGCGACGCTCGCACGCTCCGCCAGTTCCTGGCCACGACCTTCGACGGCATGGGCACTACCGCCGCCGATAAGATCATCCAGGAAGCCAAACTGCCGACCCGGGTTTCGCCGGGCAACGTCGACAAGCCCCAACTCGAGCGACTCCTCGAGGCGATGCGCAACGTCAATCTGCACGAGGGGCAGACGATGACCGTCCTGCGTTACGCCAACCGCGTGCCGCTCCAGTTCCAGGCCGGCGCCTGTGCAGTCACGCAGACGATCATGCAGACCAACTGGCGTTCCTACGGCCTGTCGCAAAGCCGCGGCGGACTCCCCACCGGCCCGATCACCGTGATGGTCCACATCGCCAGCGTCTGGGTCCCCTTCACCAGCGAGTCCAAAGAAGCCATCGCCAGCTACCCCGACATCCAACGCGAGTTGCGTCTGGGCCTCCAGGCGGTCGGCCGCAAACTGGGGATGTTCCTCAGGCGCCGCCAACGCGTGAAGCACGAAGGCGAGCGGCGGAGCATCTTCCTCCGCTACCTGCGCGAGGTGGCCTCTGCGGTGAGCAGCATCAACCAGACCGACCGCGACGCCCTCTACGAACAGCTCTTGGCCGTGGCCAAGAAGAAGACCGCCGAGGCCGACCTGAAGCTGGATGAGCGCGGCCAAGTCCTTGAAGAGGACCTCGAGGAGTTTGGCGACAATGTCCTGATCGTCGACCCTGAGAAGCAGGCAATTATCCTCGCCCCCGGCAGTAATGGGCAAGCGACCAGCGAAAGTGCGTGAACCGGGATTCCGCGAAGACGCAAGCGGTCCATCCGGCCGGGCGTCGGACGCAGGCCATTGCCTGTCAATCGAAGGAGTCCCAGAGAGACGTTCTTTCGCCCCCGACAAAACTAACCCTCGACATCCACTCTCTTCGAAATAACCATGGCAAAGAAAACCCGAAAAAACACGGCCGAGCCGAACGACAAACCGGTCGACGTAGCAGCGTTGACGCCGCAGGACCAGAAGACGTTCGGGCAGATCCTGGACCTGGCCAACGGCGTGGTCAAGGCCGCCGAGACGAGCAAGGACCCGGGCCTCGATATCCCGGCACGGACGATCTCCAACGTCCACTACAACCCGAAGAAGCGTTTCATCGAGATGGGCAAGGCCACCAACCGGCGGCAGTTGTTCAATCTCAACCAGGCCAAGAGCTACATGCAGACGATGCTCATCGCCTCAGGGGCCAAGAAGCTCATCGCCCAGGGCAAAACGACGAGCCTCCGGGGTATGTACTACCTGTCGAAGCACTCGATCGAAGGCACCCGCGAAGAAACGTTCAACGATCAGGAAGAGTCGGACAACGTCATTGAGGATCTGGAAGTCGCCATCAACTCCCTGCGAGAGGAGTTGCATCTCTTCGCCAAAAATGCCGGCGCCATGGTCGGCGAGATCACGCTCATCGACACCGGCGACACGATCGATTGCACGCGTATGGGCTCCGGCGGCTACTCGATCCCCTCGATCGTCGAGCCCGAGGTGATCCAGTTCCGCAAGTGCGGAGCGAAGTTCATCCTCCACGTCGAAAAAGATACCGTCTGGCGGCGGTTCAACGAGGATAAGTTCTGGAAGAAGCATCACTGCATCCTGACCCACGGCGGCGGCCAACCGCCTCGCGGCGTGCGGCGGCTGCTGAACCGCATGCACCACGAGCTGAAGCTGCCGGTCTACTGCCTGTTGGACAACGACCCCTGGGGGTATTACATCTACAGCGTGATCAAGCAGGGCTCGATCAACCTGGCCTATGAATCGAAGCGCATGGCCATTCCCGACGCCCGTTTCCTCGGCCTGCGTGCGATCGACTTCCATCGCTGCGCCCTGTCGAACAGCGTGACGATCAATCTCAACGAAACCGACCGTAAGCGGGCCAAGCAGATCGCCAAGTACCCCTGGTTCGAACACAAGAAAGAGTGGCAGAAGGAGATCAAGCAGCTCCTGGACAACGGCTTCAAGCTCGAAGTCGAGGCCCTGATCTCCAAAGACATCAGCTACGTCACCGAGGAATACACGCCCCAACGTCTGGCCGACAAGGACTGGCTGGACTAGGGAAATGCGGAATAATGAATGCTGAATGATGAATGGCGAAACGGGGAGCCGGCTCCATCCGCTTGCGGCTTAGCCGTCCACGCCTCACGGCGTCAGCACAATCTTCCCCGCCAGCGTGCCGGCCTGCTGGAGCGTGTTCGCTTCCTGCAGGCGGTGCGCGGCGGCCGTTTCGGAAAGCGGCATCTCACGGCCGATCAAAGGATGAAGTCGCCCGTCAGCCATCCAGCGATTGATGCTGGCGGCGGCCGTTGCCTGCTCTTCCGGCGGGGCGTTGAACATGGCGAAACCTAAGACCTTGGCGTCTTTAGTGTAAAACGGCCCGACGGGAAACGGCGGCCGGCTGTCGCGACCGGCCATCAGAACGAGTCGGCCACGCAGGGCCAAGTGCCCGATCGCCTGCTCCAGGTTCTGCTGACGCAAGGTCTCGAACCAGACGTTGATCCCCTGCGGAGCCGCCCGTCGGAGAGCCGCGTCAATGTCCTCGGTCTTGTAAAGGATCACCGTCTCGGCCCCCAGTTGCCGACAGAGACTGGCCTTCTCCTCGCTTCCAGCCGTGGTGATCACGTGGGCCCCGATCGCCTTGGCCATCTGGATCACAATCGAGCCCACGCCGCCGGAGCCGCCATGAACAAACAGTGTCTCACCGGGCTGGAGCTTGGCCTCGCGGACCGTGCCCAAGTAAGCAGTGATCCCAACCAGTGCGACGGCCGCCGCCTCCTTGTCGCTGACGTTCTCCGGCGTGGGATAGAGCCATTTCTCGTCGACGGCCGCATACTCCGCGAACGTCCCCTGCCGCCCCATCAGCCCCTGATTGCTCCCCCAGACCCGATCGTCGGGCCGGAACTTCGTAATCCTCTCCCCGACCGCCTCGACCCTTCCGGCCAAGTCGCAACCGACAATGAATGGAAACGGCAGGTTCGCAGCCACCACCCCGCTGCGGGTGTAGGCGTCGATCGGATTTACCGACACGGCTCCCACTTTGACCAGGACTTCGCTTGGTCCAGGCCTCGGCGTGGGCAGGTCTCCGAAAACGATCTCCTCCGGCGATCCGGTGCGTTGAATATAGGCAGCTTTCATGGATTGTTCCCCGTGGCATGTGGGCGATCAGACATCCGCCCTTAAGAGTATGTTGTTACCCGCCGCGAGGCAAGCGTCCTGCTCCGACGATCATCGGCACCGTAGAGGACTATCGCGAGTGATGCTAGAATGTACCGTTTTGAAGCGTTCACGGGCTCGCCCCTTGTTTCCGGTTCATGATCCGTTCTCGGCGCATGGGCCAAGCCGAATGGCTCATGGCGCGGCCCTGCGGTTGACGTCCAGATCGGACAGACCGGGAATCAAGAGGAAAAACGAATGGGACTGGCCCACAATCAACGGCTGCAACGACTTGTCGGTGGCGCGGCGGAACGGCTGTTCTTGAACTCAATTTCCCGTGCCCAGACCTTCCTGCTCGGGTGCCACAAGGAACGCGATGCGGTGCAACTCTTGCGGCGAGTCCGGCGCGAGCGGGTCAGCCTGCAAACGGCCTACGAGGCCTACATGGTCTATTCGATCGCCAAGGCTTACAGCCAGCAGCCGGGCGAGATCGCGGAGGTCGGCGTGTTCCAGGGGGCGTCGGCGCGGATGATCTGCGAGGTCAAAGGCGACAAGCCCCTGCACTTGTTCGATACCTTCGAAGGGCTTCCCACCGCCGCCTCACAAGACGGCAAGGTCCATGCCCCGAAGCAGTATCCGTGCAGTCTCGAATCGGTTCGGGCGTATCTCAACGACTACCCGAACATTCACTTCTACAAAGGAGAGTTCCCGGCGACAACGGTCGAGCTCAAGGAAGCCAAGTTCTGCTTTGTCCACTTGGACGTGGATCTGTATGCCAGCACCCTGAGCTGCCTCAAGTACTTCTATCCGCGGATGACTCCCGGCGGGGTGATCCTCTCCCACGACTACTCGATCTTGGCCGGCGTGAAGCAGGCGTTCGAGGAATTCCTCGCCGACAAACCGGAACGGCCGATTGAGCTTCCGTCGACCCAGTGCATGCTTATCAAGCTCTAGCGTCGGCCGCTGGTAGGAGGCTGGACGGGCCTTCAGGCCGGGATGACTTGCCCGAGGACATCAAGCAACGTGGCGGACAACTCGTCCCACTTTGGTTTCGACACCTGAGCGGTCGCCCCCACCTGCTGGCCTTTCTTCTGGTTGTCTTTCGAGACCAGGGAGGAAAACAGAATCACGGGGAGGTCCTTGAGTACCGGATTCTCCCGAATGCGTTTCGTGAGGTTGAAGCCGTCCATCCGCGGCATCTCCACATCGGTGATGATGCCCGCCACCTCGCTACGCACAGAGTCGGGCGTGTTGGCCGCGGCGATCCCATCAAGATAATCCCACGCCTCCTGGCCATCAGAGAAGATGTGAATCTCCTCATAGCCGGCCTGGCGCAGGGCATCTTCCATCATCCGTCGAATCAGCGCCGAATCGTCGGCGAAGACCAACGGATAGCGGATCGCCGCCGCTGGAGCCGTCGTCAACGTGTCGGAAACCTCCGTGCTGCCGCTGATTCCCAGTTTGGCGCCGATCAACTCGAAGTCGAGCAGGGTGACAATCTTCCCGCCGAGAAGCACGATTCCGGTCACCGGCGCATCCGTTCCCGCGCCCTTGGGCATCGGGCTGATATCCTTCCACGATACCCGATGCACGCGGTCAATGGCTTGAACGCGGAAGGCGATTTGCCGGTCGTTGAACTCCAAGAGCAAGTGCCGTTCGTCGCCCTGGCTGCCGCTTTCGGTAATTCCCCAGAGATACTTCTGGAGATCGACCGCGGGCACTACCGTCTCGCGGACGCGAACAACCCCGTCCACGGCATCCGGAAACCGCGGCAGAAAAGTCACCTGCTCCAGGGTCCTGGCCTCGCGGACCTTGGCCACATTCACGCCACAAAGCTGCGAGCCGACCTGGAAGACCAGGATTTCGACCTCGTTGGTCCCTGCTTCCAACAGGATCCCAGGGTCGATGGCCGAAGCCGAGGACAACGTTGCACCTCTCTTGGATGACGGGGCGTTCATTCCTCGATTCCTTCTGATTCCTTTTCCCGAGTCACCTGCCCAGGCCACACGAGCACGTGCCCATGGCTGGCCAGTAAGAAGATCCTTCGACTCCACAATTTTGAGTACTCAGCAGCCCTGGACTAGTGTAGCTCCAGAAATCTCGCCGGGAGGCATTGCCCTCTGCACAACCACGTCATCAGAGGGGAGTGACAACTCAACCGCGTTCCCCAGTCCTATTCCTCATACGCCCGGATCTCGAAGACCCGGGCGGAACGATCCCCGTTGGTGGCCAGCGCCGTCAGACGGAGTTGAGCGGTCGCGACCGTGTCGAAGTGGTGTACGCGGCGGCGTTGGAAGTTGCCTTTGACCGAAGCCAGCGTCACCCACTGCGAGCCACTATGATACGAAAGCTCGTAGTCACGCACGCACTGAGCGGGGAGCGGCACGGTATGAAACGGCGCGTTCAGGTCGGTGTCGAACGTCAGGTAAACGGTGTTGAGCTTCACGGACTTGGGGAACTGGAGTTCCACCCACTGCGGCAGCGGCTGGCTCGGATTGGAGGCCCACATGTTCGACGCTTCACCGACGATCCGCGTGCCCCCATTGATCACGTTTTCCGGCCGATAATTGGCCGGGATGGCCAGGGGCGGATCGACATAAAAGGCATACTGCTGACCTTCGTTAACTTGCCAAGGACGCTTGCCTTCTCCGCCGTATGCCCGGCAGGTGGTTCGCGGGGCACTGGCCATCAATCGCCAGGAAATCCCTTCGGTCCCCGGCAACCAGACCCACACATACGGCCCACGAAGGGGTTGGTCCAGCTTGAACTCGACCCAGACGCGGTTCTTGGGTGGGACTTGGGCCGTCGACGTGGCGACGTCCTTGGTCGCGGAGAAATCGCCAGCCGCCGCGGCTTCACGCAAATGGAGCGTTATCTCCGTCGCCTGGGCCTTGTCCGAATCCAAGAGCAGCCACACCGAGCCCAGGCGCTCGTTGAGGCCGCGAGGGAACATCACTGCCCGATTCATGTTCAGCGGGTGGGCTTTCTCCGGCGCGACGTTATGGCGTTCAAACAGGTCATGGCGGGCCGTGCTCGAGGCCGTCACGGTTGCCGTGCGGGCCAGGTCGCGGGGATCCTCGTTCACGATCCCGGGGATGTACTGGTCGTGCTTGAGCAGCACCTGTTGAAGCTCATGGAGGTGCTCCTTGCCGAGAACACGCGGGGAAACGTCGTGTTTCACGCACAACGCTGCGGCCGTGCCGGCGGCCTGGCCGAGGGCCGAAAGGGTCCCTTGCACGCGGACCGTCCCCAGGGCGATGTGGGTCACACTCATGTTGCGTCCGGCGAACAGGAGGTTGTCAATGTTTGCGGAATACAACGAGCGAAAGGGGATCGTGTAGATCGGCACTTGCGGATCGCAGTCAAATGGTCCCGCCTTGCCCGAGAAGATTCCCTGAGGATGGTGGACATCCAGCGGCCAGCCGCCGTAGGAGATCCGGTCGGGAAAGACGGTGGCATTTTGGACGTCGTTTTGCGTGAGGAGGTAGTCGCCGACCAGGCGCCGCGTCTCGCGTTTCCCTTCCATGAGAGGCACGTAGGTGAGGGCGTAGTTGGCCGCGCGCTGGCGTTCGGGCCAGGCGTTCTTGATGAAGTCCCAGTAGCCGTAACTGATGCGGATCAACTCGTCGCGTGACTTTTCGGCCTGCGTGATGCCGTCCAGGGTGCCGGGCCGTTCCAGCCACCACTCGCCGCCGAGATGCTGAATATGCCGGCCGAACTTCTCCGCCGGCGGGAGTTTCGCAGCCCAGGGCGGTGCCTCGTACCTGACGGGCCGGCCCGTGTTCTCGGCCCGATACGACAAAACCAGGTTGCCCATCAGGCAGCCGCTCATGGTGATCTTGTCGGCCTGCTCGGGGGCCAGACTCTCGTTGAATTCTTCGCGTGGTTCGCGGCCTTGGCGATACTTGGCCCTGGCAAAGTAACCCAGCCAGCCGTCGCCCGTGCAGTCGAGAAACACCTTGGCCCGGTACGTGGTGATCCCGTTGGTCAGCGTATCAACCGCCCGAACGGCGCGGATCACCTGGCCGTTCTCCACGTCCGCACCGATCACGTGCTGGTTGTAGAAGACCGTGAGGTTCTTTTCCTCCTGGGCGAGCAGTTGGAAGGCTTCGCTCATCTTGGGGAAGCCATAGCGGGCTTTGATCCGGCCGGCTTCTTCGATGATCCCGCTTTCCCTCGCGTTGGGATGGGAACTGCCGGCGCCGTTGATCGGCACGCCCAACTCGATGCTCGCATTGCCGCCCAGCACGGGCCGGTTTTGGATCAGGGCCGTTTTGGCTCCCGTGCGCGCGGCAGCCAGTGCGGTGCAACTACCGGCCGCCCCACCCCCGACCACGATCACGTCAAACTGGTCCCCTTGCTTCGGTTCCAGCGAGACGCCAGCCAGCCGGCTGCGTTCCTTCTGGATCTCGGCTACAGCGGCCGGCGGCGTGTAGTTCAGGTCCGTTGTGAGGATCAGGGCGTCGCAGCGGCCGTAGTAACCGGTCAGGTCGTGCAAGGCCAGTTGGGTGCGTCCCGCGGGCAGGTCGAACTCGCCGGCCGATTGCCAGATCCACTCCTCGGTGTCCGCCGTACCGAAGACCTGTTTCGACGGCACGCCGCCGAGAACCACGTGAAATTGGCCAGGCGAGTATTCCTTGATCCAGTTTTTCGCCCGGACCCAAAGGCGGTATTTGCCGGCCTTGGGGATCGCCAGTTCCATGGTCGCGTCTTTCACCGGAGTGCCGACGCTGGCCGCCATCAGGTAGCCCGAGCCCATCAGGTGGACAAACTGCGTATCCAGCAGCCAGCCGCCGTAGTCGGAGAAATCTTCGGCGTCGATCCAGAGGAACCCGTCCTGGAGCATCGTGATGTCGCGCGGCGGCTTGTGCAGCTCCACGCGGATCGACTCCAATGGTCTGGCCGTCACTCGCACGTTCTCTTGGGCGCGGAGCGTGCGAAGCCCTTCGGTGTGCGTTTGGGCGATCTCGTCCGGCATCAGGGCCCGATCGTAGATCCGCACTTCGTCGATCACCCCATGGAACAACTGCTGGTTTCCCGAGGAACCAATTCCGCAAACGGTCGGACTGGCGTCGATCTCGCCCGTCTGGGGCGAGGACTTGTCCAGTTTGCCATCGACGAACAGCCGCATCTCCGCGCCGTCGTAGGTGGCGGCCACATGGTGCCAATGGTCGGGGGCCCAGTAGGTCTTCTTCGAGTTCAGATACACGGCCTGCCCACGAATCCAGAGGAGAAACGCCAGGCGGCCATCGCCAAAACGCAGGGCGTAGGAGCCGTCCTTGCGCACGACGGCCGAGAACTCCCCTTCGGCCAGCGAGTACGGCTTGATCCAGGCCTCCACGGAAAGGGCTCGCTTGGGGTTGAGTTGCGGCGTTGGAGCACAAGAGGCCGACGTCTTGCGCCCGTCGAACTCCAGCCCCGAATTGCTCACGCCCTTGACCAATGTCCCGGCCCGAACGATCACCTCATTCGCCTGGCCCGAAAGGTCCGGAATGAACTGATGCAAAGACTCATCAAAGCTCCACGAGGCGATCAGGCCCGTGGAACTCTTGTCCGCAGCCGCCATCGGACGAACGATCGCCAATCCGGCGCCCAAAACGGCGACCAGAATCAGAACCCGCGATCGACACGTCCCATGGGGATGTTTTCCGGCTAGCATGACGAATGTTTCCTCATCGTGAGAGGTTGGACAGCGGAGGCGCAAGCCGTCTTCGCGGCAAATCCCGCACAACAGTCACAGTGCGCAGAAAACGACCCCCTTCCGTCTGTTTCACTCTCCAAGGTAGCCCCAGGATCGAGTCTTGTCGAATGACCCGTCCCGAGAACTGCCGGCCCTTCGATTCCCCCGGAGCGCAGCACAACCCGATTCTCGGGAGATGTCTCCGGCGATTCCTGCCAATTCGAGGGGACATCCTTCACCAATCTTCGGTACAGGGTGTAGACTAGTGCTAGGAAAGTCCGCTCGCAGTCGCAACGAACAGGACGGGCGAGCATTTTGCACAACGAGGGATATTCTCCCGTCCCACCCAGGAGGAACAGTCCGTGGCTAAGTCCGATCAAAATCCTGAAGCAACGCCCGGCGCCCCCAGCCAGGAGGCACCTCAAGTTCAGCAGCCACATCAACTGCAAATCGATGAGTCCAAGGTCATCGCCAACTACGCCAACTTCTGCCGGGTTACTGGCACGCCCGAGGAACTGCTCCTCGATTTCGGGCTCAATCCCCATCCGTTCGACGTCCCCACTGAACCGATCCCGGTCAGTCAACGCATCATCACCAACTTCTACACGGCCAAGCGCCTGCTGCAGGCTTTGGCGATGACGATCGAACGTCATGAGGCAACCTTCGGCGCGTTGGAGACCAACGTCGAGCGTCGTGTTCGCCCCGCTCCGCGGTCCTAGGGCCCGCCCTCCTTCGGTCGCAAGCGACCTGGCTAAACCAACAGCGCTCGCGGAGGCGGTTTGATGCAACAGCTCCGCGAGCCAACCCCTCACAGGTATAGCATCTGTCTCGTCGTGCGCGGCGACTTCGCATGCGGCCAAAAATGTTGAGCGTTTTCACAAGTCGCAACACGCAGTGGAATAAGAAGTTACAACCATCGGAAAAACCGCAACTCGACAACTCCAGAGAGGTATGTCGCAAACGCTCCATCCTCCGATGCCAGAGAAGTACCTCTTTGGCGGCATGCGGGAACACGCACAGCCACTCTCGATGAGCCGGACATACGATCCCGCAGGCAACCATCTCGCTTATCGCATTGTCAAAGATCCAACCACGTGAGGCTCTCGGCCTCCAGACGTGACCATACCACATCGGCTGGCTCAATTTCTACTCTTTTTTTCCATGTCCCGTCGCGGTGGTGCTGGGGGCCAAACCGACCCGAAGGGCAGGCTTACCCCGACCGTGGTCGGCTGGTATCATGAAAACAGCTTTCCCCTGATCGCCGTTGGACGACAGCGGCGGCAGTTGTTTGCCACGGAAGGTCTGTTTGGCGTGATTCGTCCCCTGGCCGACGTGCATTTCGATGGATTCGGTGCCTGCGTGTTCAGGCCGCGGACGAAACCACCCACCGAGGAGGTTCTTCTCCCGGCCGACCTGGCCGCCAAACGGAAACTGGTCCGCCAGCAGAGCCCGACCGTACCCGGCGTGTATGGAATGCTCGACCCGCAGGGGGAGCTGATCTATGTGGGCAAGTCCAAGGCGCTCCGCGACCGACTGCTTAGCTACTGCTCGGAGAGCGAGCCGGAGAGCAAATCGCGACGGATTATGGACCGCGCCGCACGGCTCCTCTGGGAGGTCTGGCCGGACGAATTTGCCGCCTTATTGCGCGAGCTGGAGTTGATTCGCCGCTGGCGTCCCCGCTTCAATGTCCTGGGCCAGCCGGGCCGGTTGCGGCGGACCTACGTCTGCCTGGGGCGTGGCCCTGCGCCCTATGCCTACCTGGCCTCGGAGCCGTCCCCGCGGGCGGAGTGGTTCTTTGGACCCTTGCCCGGCGTCAGCCGCTGGCACCAGACGGTGCGCCGGCTGAACGACTGCTTCCTGCTGCGTGACTGCTCGGACCGCGTGCCGATCATCTTTCTCGACCAGCGGCAGTTGTTTCTCCAGGAGCGAGTCCCCGCGTGCCTGCGTTACGACTTGGGCACGTGCCTGGGCCCCTGCGCAGGCCGGGTGACAAGCCATCAGTATGCCGATCGGGTCCATCAAGCGGCCGAGTTTCTGCGCGGCAATGACCTTTCGGTCCTCGCCGAGCTACAGCAGGCGATGGCCGTCGCCGCCGCCATGCAGCAGTTTGAACGAGCGGCGACCATTCGCGATGCGTGGACGGAATTGACCCGGCTACATGGGCAACTCCGGTCGCTGCGCGATGCTCAGCAGCACTATTCGTTTGTCTATCCGCTGGCCGCCTATCATGGGCGTGTGACCTGGTACTTTGTGCGTCAGGGTCGAGTCATTGCCTCGTCGGCCGCCCCCAACGACCGTCGCAAGGCGGCCCGCTGCCAACACCTGCTCGAACAGGTGTACGCGCCGGATCGCTCCAGTGGCGCCCTCCCGGGGCAGGAGGACCTCGACGTCCTGCTCCTCGTGGCCGGCTGGTTTCGCCACCATCCCGACCAGTTGCCGACCACATTGACACCCCGCGCCGCGCGGCAGCTCTGCCGGAAAGTGTTGAAGAGTGGGGAGTAGAGAGTGGTGAGAGTGAAGTGCAAGCGAGGATTCTCCTCTCCCCTCCCCGTCCTCCCCTGCTCGTGCTATCTTTACCTGGGATGCGGGTGACAACCAACTGGAAGGGCTAGAGCAATCATGCCAATCGAATTTCGCTGCACGCAGTGCCAACGGTTGTTGCGGACCCAGGACGATGCTGCGGGGAAGCAGGCCAAGTGTCCGGAATGTGGAACGATTCTGGTCGTTCCCACGCCGGAGGTCGGCTCGGCGGATGCCCCGCCCCCTCCGGCGAGTCCAGCGGGAAGCCCTTTCGCGTCTCCTCAGAACGCATCGAACCCCTTCGGCTCCAGCCCACGGCCAAGGGGCGACGTGACGAATCCTTATCAGTCGCCAGTCGATTACATGCCCGACCGTGTCCACGCTGGCTCAACCGAGGTCATCGCTCCCACGGCGCTCGATCTTGGCGACGTCTTCAGCCGCACGTGGACAATCCTCACGAGCCAATACGGCATGAGCCTGGCCATCTTTGTCGTGACTGGCCTTGTAAGCATGGCGGTGGTACTTGCAGGATGGTTGATCCTTGGGGGCCTGATTGCAGCCAGGGTGGATCCGATCATCATCCTTTTCGTGCGTTTCCTCGTGATGGTGGTCCACTGGCTGTTCGTCATCTGGCTCAACATCGGCGCAGCCCTCTGCTATCTGCGGATCGCTCGCGGGCAGCCTGTGGCGATCGGCGAGATTTTCGCCGGCGGCCCCTATTTGCTGCGAGTCCTGGGGGCCACGCTCCTCTTCTTGCTGATCCTCATGGCACTCTCGCTCGTCTCGATGCTTCCGCTGGCGGTCGTTGCGGTCCTGATGGCCAGGACGATCCAGACTCCGGCCATCGTTGCCGTGGGCGTGCTAATCTCTGTGGCCGCGGCGTCCATCGTCAGCATCGTCGCGACTCTGGGCTTCTCTCAATACTACTACCTGCTCCTCGACCAGAACGTGGGGAGTCTCGAGTCGCTTTCCCTGTCCTGGAAGATCACCCGCGGCAATCGCCTGATGCTCTTCGCCATCTGGACCGTGGCGGGAATCATGGGGGTGCTCGTCAGCCTATTCACCGGCGGCCTGGGCGCGATCTTCCTGGCAGCGCCGTTCCTCTCCCTGATGATGCCGGTGATCTATCTCGCCATGACCGGGCAACCCACGGCCGACCGGTTGTACCAGCCGGGGTCAACCGTCTGACCGAAACGCGAAAGCCCCTGGCGTGCTTGCCGGGGGCTTGGTGTGATGGCGGAGATTCAGTGCCCCTGCGGCCTGGGCGGCAAGCAGGGGCACACGAGGGACACGCGGAGCGTCTGCGGATCACCCGCCAGGCGAGGTGATTGTGCCGTCCAGCGGGCTGCTGGCGGTGGCGTAGAGCTTCTTGGGAATCCGGCCGGCCAGGTAGGCCAGGCGACCGGCATCGGTGCCGAGGCGCATCGCCCGGGCCATGCGGAGCGGGTCCTTGGCGTGGGCGATGCCGGTGTTCAACAGTACGCCGTCGGCGCCCAACTCCATGGCCGTCGCCACGTCGCTGGCTGTGCCCACGCCTGCATCGACGATCACCGGATAATCCGGATCGCCGTCTTTGAGGTATTCCAGGCAGATGCGGATCGCATTCGGATTGAGGATCCCTTGCCCTGAGCCGATCGGACTGCCGGCCGGCATCACGCTGGTCGCGCCCGCTTCTTTGAGCCGTCGGGCCACGACCGCGTCGTCGCTTGTGTAGACGAGCACCTGAAAGCCGTCGGCGACGAGTTTGCGTGTGGCCTCCAGGGTGGCGATGGGGTCGGGAAGCAGGGTCTTCGTGTCGCCCAAGACTTCCAGCTTGACCCAGTTGGCCCCGGGGTTTTCCATTTGCGAGAGGATCTCGCGGCCCAGCCGGGCCACCCGGATCGCGTCGTCCGCCGAAAAGCAACCGGCCGTATTCGGCAGGATCGTGTAGCGTTTCGTGTCGACGTAATCCAGCAGATTGCGCCCGGCCGAGTCGATCAACCGCTCGCGGCGCACCGCGACGGTGATGCACTCCGCACCGGCGATCTCCAGCGCGTCGCGCATCAACTCATAATTGGCATACTTGCCCGTGCCGACGATCAGCCGGCTGGTAAACGTATGGGAACCGATCCGCAGGGGACCATCACTTAGCTTTGCATCCATCAGTCTCATCCTCCCCCGACCAAGGTCACGATTTCCAAGCGATCGCCGTCAGCCAGCTGCCGCTGGGCGTGCGCTTGGCGGGGGACGACCTCCAAGTTGACTTCCACGGCCACATAGCGGGTGGCGAGCTTCAGCTCGTCGAGCAACTCGGCGACGGTGAGCCCGTCGGCGACCTGCCGCGTCTGGCCATTGACGATAATATTCACGGATCTACTCGTTGGTGGGTCGGATGACGGCACTGGTGAACTGGTCGGCCGTCCAGAGGACCAGCGGCGCGGCAAACGTCCGGTTCGCGGACGCGTCTTGCGTTGACCAGGGCACGAGGTAGGCCATCACGATTCCGGTGTTGGTCTCGGCCACATAGACCGCGCAACGTCCCGGCGGGGTCCGGCCGGCGGACGCATTGGCCTGAAGGTTGACGGCCCCGGTGACCATCAGGTAGTTGGGACTCTGCGGGATCTGAATCTGTCCGGCCGCGGCGGCATGGCCCTTGCGGCCTCCGCCCCCTGCACCACGCCCGCCGTTGAGGAAGGTGATCGTCCGCGCCAGATCAGCATTGATGTTGGCTTCGTAACGGGCCCGGAACTGGGGCGTGCGGGAGTCGCGGGAAAGGACGGCCGCCTTGAGGGTGCCGGTGAGGAAGTCGAGGAAGAATAC
>JBDKTH010000406.1:0-1937 GCA_039680305.1 Thermoguttaceae bacterium
GCGTTCCTCCGGTCGCAAGCGACCGGGCTAAACCGCGCGTCATGGAAACACGAGGAGCTTCACGCGGCGCGGTTAGTAATTGAAGCGTTCACCCGGGCTGGTTATAGTGGAAGCTGGTGTGCATGGATGACAACTAGAACTGGCTTTTCTCGGACGGCTCCACTCGCGTGCTTATCCTTTTGACCAATGATGATGGCATTTACGCCCCAGGTCTGGCGGCGTTGGAACGGGAACTGAGTCGGTTGGGCGAGGTCCGGGTCGTGGCCCCCGCCAAGGAGCAGAGCGGCGTCGGCCACTCGATCACCTACCTGACCCCGCTGATCGCCAAAGAAGTCTTCGACGGCGAGCAGCACTGGGGATGGGCGGTCGAGGGAAGTCCGGCCGACTGTGTGAAACTCGGGATTACCCAGTTCTGCCCCCGCCGACCCGATCTGGTGGTGAGCGGGATCAATAGCGGCCTGAACGTGGGGATCAACGTCCTCTACTCGGGCACGGTGGCGGCGGCGATCGAGGGAGCCTTTTTCCGCATCCCGAGTTTCGCCGTCTCCTTGGAGTTCCACGAGCAGGCCCCATACAACAAGGCCGCCCGGATTGGCCGGGCCCTGATCGAACAAGTCCTGGAAAAGCGAGGAACAGAGCCCCAGCTCTACAACATCAACATTCCCAAGGCCGCGCTCGACAGCACGCCTGAGGTGCGGACGGTCCCGATGGACGTGACCCAGTACGGCGAGCGATTCGAAAAACGGATCGATCCGTGGGGCCGGGCCTACTACTGGGCGACCGGCACGCCGCCGCCCGTGATGAGCGAGCAGGAGACCGACTTGTCGGCCATTGCCAAAGGGTTTGTGACGCTCACGCCGCTGGACTTCAACCTGACCAAACAGTCGGTGCTGGCCGAGATGCAGCCGTGGCAGTTACGGCTGGAGAACGACGTGGATGCCGAGGCCGGATCGCCCGGTGATCGGCGATTGCAGCGACGGGTAGTGGCGAGTACGCGGAAACAGCAACAGGTGACCCCTGGCCAACAGGATTAAGTACAAGGAGCGAACCCATGCGACGGATGACGGTGGCGGGGCTGTTGGTGGCGTTGGCTGCGGCGGGTTGCAACGGCAGTGACGATCCGTTCAACCAGCCGAAGCGGCAGATTCAGACGGAACAGTATAACGGTTCGCTCGACCAATCGGCGCCCAAGGCGCCTCCGCCCGCTCCTGCGGCGGCCGCGCCCGCGTCGACGGCGGCAACTCCGGCTGCCAACCCGGGCGCTGTCCCGCCGCCTCCGCCTCCTCCGCCAGCGGCTGGTGGGCAAAACGCGGCCCCGCCGCCTCCGCCCACGGATGCGCAAGCCAAGCCGGCCGGTGCGCCGCCGGAGAACGTGGTTCGCGAAGAGGCCAAGGTCGGGGCGGGCAAGCGTGGCCGCGGGTACGAGCCGGGGCTGGTCACCACGCCGGTGGCCGCCTACTTCAGCGCCCGGGAACGGATCGTCTTTGAGATTCAGATCCCCCAAGCCATGAAGCTCTACAAGGCGCAGAACGAGCACGGCCCGAAGACGCAGGAAGAGTTTATGAAGATTATCAAGGAACAGGGTGTTCGTCTGCCCGACCTGCCGGACGGACACCGCTATGTCTACGACCCAGCAACGGAGCAGCTAATGGTCGAACGCCCCAAGCCGCAGTAGTCGCCCCGGGGGCAAACCAGGATGGTGAGCCGGGCGCTCGGTGCGTGGATGTGTTGAAGATAGTTGACCGAGAGAATTGGCTCCCATGAGACGGCATCTTTTGATTTCAGCTGCTGCGCTGGCGATCCTCCTGGCCAGCGCGCCGGTCGAAGCCCAGTGGATCTTCCACGCTTCCACCTACAGCCACGATCCGGCCTCCGGCCAACGGGTCATCCAGTACGCGAAGGCGGAAACGCCCTTTTTCCGGGTGGACCCGAGCTAT
>JBDKTH010000838.1:0-2885 GCA_039680305.1 Thermoguttaceae bacterium
CGGGCCTCGCACGCTCGGCACCGCCCTACTTGGCTACCGCTCTTGGTCGTCAAAAACCACTAAGGAACGCCACGGATAGCGTCCCCCAAAGCACCGCCAGGTACGCTTCCGCCGGATGGACCCGGAAAGCGGGGGGAGGGTAGACCGGCTCGGCAGCCCTTGTCGCCCGGCGGCAAGTGGCTCTAATAAGAGTATCACAGGCCCGGAAAGGGGATGTTCATGACTGCCGATGCCAGTATTTCCTACGAATTCGTCGCCCCGCGCCGGATAGTATTCGGCTGGGGCCGGCGAAGACAAGTCGGGGAACTTGCCAAAACGCTGGGACGCCGGGCCCTGGTCGTCTGCGGCTCCCAGTTCTTCATCGACCAGGGAATCCTCGACGCCCTGAGCGGGTCGCTCCGGGCCTCTGGAGTCGAGCCCGTCTTCGTGGGACTCCTGACGCACGAGCCGGAGGTCGACGACGTCGACCGGGCGGCCGCCCAGGTTCGGGCCGAGCGGCCAACCGTGGGGGATATGGTCTTGGCCATCGGGGGTGGGGCGGCGATCGATCTGGGCAAGGCGATTGCCGCTATGGCCACCAACGACGAGAGTCCGACCGTAAAAGACTACCTGGAGGGGGTCGGGCGAGGCCTGACCTTGGTCCAGGAGCCCCTGCCGGTGCTGGCCATGCCCACAACCGCTGGCACGGGGGCCGAAGCGACCCGCAATGCGGTGATCTCCTCCTATGAGCCGGCGTTCAAGAAGAGCCTGCGCGACGAGCGGCTGGTGCCGCGGACTGCCCTGGTGGATCCGGAACTATCGGTGAGCGTTCCGCCGCAGGTCACGGCGGCCAGCGGGATGGACGCGATCACGCAGTTGATCGAGAGCTTCATCTCGCGCAAAGCCCAGCCGATCCCCCAGGCCCTGGCACTCCAAGGGCTGCGCATGGCGGTGCCGGCGATCGTCGAGGCGGTGGAGCATGGCGAGTCGCGCGACGCGCGGGAGAAGATGGCCCATGCGGCACTTTTGTCGGGCATGGCCCTGGCCAACTCCGGTTTGGGGCTGGCCCACGGCGTAGCCGCGGCGCTGGGCGTTCACGCCCGGGTGCCGCACGGCGCCGCCTGTGCCCTGATGCTGCCGGTCGCGTTGCGGGTCAATGCCGAGGTGCGCGAGGCCGAGCTGGCCATGCTTTCCCGCCTGTTGTTCGGGCGCGACCGGGCCGCTTCCGACGCGGATGCCGTGCAGGTCCTGATCCGTGAGATTGAAGCGATCTGCGATCGGGTCAAGGTGCCGCGTCGGCTGTCGGAGGTGGGCGTGACGCGCGAGCAGATCCCGGCCCTTGTGGCGAGTTCCCGCGGCTCCAGTATGAGCGGCAATCCGCGTGAACTCTCGGATGAAGAACTTACGCAACTTCTGGAGAACCTCCTGTGATTCTTTGCGCCGGTCTCACGCCTGCCTGGCAGCAGATCCTCGTGTTTGACAAGTTCCAATATGGCGAGGTGAACCGAGCCCGGGAGGTCCACTGGTGTGCCTCGGGCAAGGTGTTTAATGCGGCCATTGGCACCCACCATCTCGGTGCGCCGACGCTCGCCCTGGCCACCGTGGGCGGGCTGCCGGTCGCGTTGATCGAAGAAGAGTTCGACGACATGGGGCTCCCCTATCGCTGGCTGCGCACCGAGTCGGCCACTCGCGTCTGCACGACGCTGCTCGAAGAGGCCACCGGCACGATGACCGAGCTGGTGGAAAACGGCCGGCCGCTGCGGCCCGAGGAGCTGGGCGCCTTCCGCCGTGCCTACGTCGAAGAGGCCGCCAAGGCGTCGGTCGTGATCCTCATCGGCTCGTTGCCGTCCGGCACGCCGGAATCGTTGTACCGCGAGTTGATGGAGCATACGCCGTGTCCGGCCGTCTTGGACTTCCGCGGCGAAGGGCTGTTGTCGGTCCTCGACCTGAAGCCCTACGTCGTGAAGCCGAACCGCGAAGAGTTGGCCAAGACGTTTGGCCAATCGCTCGACAAGGACGAGGATCTTCTGGCGGCCATGCGCATGCTGAACGATCGCGGGGCCCAGTGGGTGGTGATCACGCAGGGCTCCGGGCCGGTGTGGGTCACGTCGAAGACCGCGGCGTATCGGCTCCATCCGCCGAAAGTCACCAACGTCGTCAACCCGATCGGCTGCGGCGACTCGATGGCCGCCGCGATCGCCTGGGCCACCCACAACGGCCAGAACCCGTTGGACGCCGTCCGGCTAGGCGTCGCCGCCGCCATCCAGAACCTCCATCACCTACTCCCCTGCCGCCTCGATCCCACCCGCTTACCGCGCGAAGCCGAGGCGGTGCGGGTGGAGAAGATCGGGGGATAGGGGATGGAACTTGCGCCCCGGCCAGACAAGGGGAAACACTGGCAGAATGCCGGTGGCACCCGGCGATCAGCCGTCAGCAATCAGGCATGGCGGGGCGACGCTGAGCTGAGAGTTGAACGCTGACGGCTTGGCACGCCTGTCCCGCAGGGACACCTGAAAATAGCCCCGCGATTCATCGCGGGGAAGACATCGACCACCGAGTCGGTTCGTCCCGAAGGGACGGTTGAACGGTCAAGCTCCGGTTCAGGCGTCCCTCCAGTGCTCTTTGAATCGAACCGGGCTTGCACGCTGCACGTCCCAAAGGCCTCATCGATCGGGTGAGCCTCAAGCCGCGACCGGCTACAAGCTCGTTTCGGTTGATGGTGTCGGGTGCGGCCGCTGCTTGAGCAACTTGCCAGGCAAGGGGAAGCACTGGCAAAATGCCCGTGCCACCCTCTCGCCCTGCCACGCGGCTGCGGCCTGTTGTGTGGCGTTGTACACGTCACTGCTATTGGTTGAACCAGTGCCGCCTCATCTTGTCCAGAAATTCGCCAGTGATCGGAATCCCCG
>JBDKTH010000039.1:0-5790 GCA_039680305.1 Thermoguttaceae bacterium
TCCTTCTGGGCGACGATGACCACCGTCTTGTCCTCACTGTCCATCGCCGCGGCAACCGCCGCCAACGACTGCCGGCGTCCGACCGCCAAGGGCATCAACAGATGAGGATAAAGGACGGTATTCTTGATGGGCAGAATCGGAAGGATTCGGGCTTCTTCCGCGGGCGTCATGGGCAGGCACCTTCCAGCCACACCATCAGCATTCCATCGCGGTAGTCGCTGCGGATCGTCAAGGCCTCCGCCTCGCAGGGAAGCTCAAGGGTGCGTTCGAAACGGTTGTAGGAGATCTCCATGGAATAGGAACACTGGCCTTCCTCGATCCGCACGTCGCGCCGCACGCCACGGAGCGTGAGCGACTGCCCGCACGCCGTCAGTTGGATCTCCTCCGGACGCACGCCAGCCAGTTCGAACTTGACCAGCCAACCTCGCGAGGTGCGATAGATGTCGGCAAGGGGACGCCACATCGTCGCCGGGGTCATTTCGGCGGCGGCCGTAAACAGGGACGGGAAAACATCCTGCCATTTTCGACCCATATGTCCCCCTTATGCCTACCAACGGATTGGTGCTGCTCCCATTCGGGCAGCATTGGCCACCGGCCAAGTAATGCAAATCAAGTACCAATCCCCGGGTTCCCAGGGAGCGAGGGGAGCGAGCGTCGACCACCATCCCGGGATGCAACCGGACAAACCCTTTCTCGCTACCGGTTGGTCTGCTTCCCCCGACCGATGGCGATCAGCGTGGTCATGCAACGACCAGGGGCTGCTACCTTGGCCAATGGCAACTTGCTTCGCCTCGTTTCTCCAGGTATCGCTGGTGATACTCCTCGGCGCGGTAGAACGTGGTGGCGGGCACGATCGGGGTGACGATCGGCCGCGAGGATTGACCGCTTCGGCCCTGCCGTTCCTTGGAGGCGATCGCCGCCGCCTGTTGCTCGGGTGTGTGATAGAAGATGGCCGAGCGGTACTGCGTGCCGACGTCCGGCCCCTGGCGGTTGGGCGTCGTCGGGTCGTGGATCTGCCAGAACACATCGAGCAGGTCGTCGTAGGACACTCGCGTCGGATCGTACTCGACCTCGACGGCTTCCGCATGGCCAGTGCGATCGGTGCACACGTCTTCGTAGGTCGGGTTCTTGGTCGCACCGCCCTCGTAGCCGACGGCCGTGGAGACCACACCTTCGACTTGGCGAAACGCCTCTTCAACGCCCCAGAAACAGCCTGCGGCAAAGGTGGCTTTTTCCATAGCAATCGTATATGTGAGGATGAGTGGTGATTACTTTCCCGGCAGCTGCTTCTGGAACGTATCCTGAAGGATCCCCTTCAGGCCCGAGACCAATGGCCCGGCCAAGAAGCGGCTGAGCAGGGGAATATCGGCCGTGACATGGACTTCCTGGGGATCGACCCAAAGGTCGACTTCGACTCCCGTCGCGGCGAGCTTGACCGTGTTGCGGTCGGCGCTCCACTCGATGCGCTGGACGAGGGCGCCGAACTTGTTGGAGACCTCGTCGACCACCTTTTCCAGTTGCCGGCGGGCTTCTTCCTGCGTGCGATGGTGCTGGAGCGAAAAACGCATCAAGGACATGATCGAGTCCACGAGCAGAAGGGCCATGCTCACGACTAGTCTCATTATAGGAGACGACGCTGATGGGTTTTTGACAAACAAGATTGGCAATCAGGTAGGGCGGTGCCGAGCTTGCGAGGCCCGCCAAGTTCGTGTCAGTGCTACTGGACACTTGGGCCCCGGCCGACTCACTTCGGCCGCCGGGCGATGACGGAGTACAGAATCTCACTGGGCACCGGAGTGCCCATCACCCGGACGCCGAAGTGGATCGTGGGGATCACCGAAAACACCTCCCAGGCCTCGTCCAAGGCGTCGAGAGTGCCCTGGAGCTCGTGCTCGCGAACCTTGACCACATGCCATTCGTAATGAGGTCGCGATCCGTGATCATCGTTCATTGAGCACTTTCTGGCTTGTATCCGAGACAACACGGGCGTGGCAAGGGCCGCAATCGTCATGCCAGCCGCAAAATCCCCCCACAAGGGGCTGGAAAACGGGCCCTCCGTCGGTCAGCATGTTGGCTATCCCACTTGTACGAGCTAACCTTGGGAAAAAAGGGGAATCATCATGCGGCGACGGCAACTCCTGCTCCTGGTAGCCATCGGTTGGGGGCTCACTCTGGCGGCTGGGCTACCACTCCAAGCAGGCGAGGCCGTGCTCCAGTTGCACGGCGACTGGAAACGCCAAGGCGCCGACCGGTCGCTGGAGCAGAAGCTCAGCCTGGCCAGCGAGATCACATCCTATGGGCTGTCGTACGACATCACGATCCCGGCCGGCACGCCCGAAGGCAAGTGCTCGTCGCGTCAATGGATTTTTTCGATCAAGTACGTCCCGCTGGGCATGCCCGCACCGATCGCAGCCAACTGGTATACCCAGGGCTTCTTCACCCTGCGTCTGGATGACCTCAGCCTGCACGACATTCCGATCACCTTCCGCGCCGTGCGCACCGGCGGGCCGGATGCGATGGTCGAAGGCACGTGGGCTACGCCCAAAGGGCCCGTCTACCTGCGTTTGGCGATGCGTGGCGGCGACGACAAGCTGCTCATGCAAGTGGCGATGGGGCCGGAGACCAAGGCCGAGAAACTCGACCTGACGTTGATCGCCTATCCCCAGGGATTCGAGAAGCCGTGGGACCGACACATGGTCACGGCCACCCGCGATCTCCCCGCCTCGTCGAGCGTGACCCTCGATCCGGCCCAGGAGCGGTGGGCCCTTTACCACGACGACCGCATGCGCCGCGAGCGTGTCGGCGGCGGACCGTGTGGGCTGGTGTACGCCCCCGAGGAAGTCGCGCCCGTTCGCGTGGGATTGGGCGATTACTCCGTCACAACCCAACTGGTCACCAAGCCCAACGCTCGCAAGATTACCGTGGGTCTGTGGGACTTCACGTCGATCGCCGATGCCGAGGTGATGCGTGCCCACCTGCGCCGCGATGGCTGCCTGATCGCTCAGGACCTGGCCACCGTGGCCGCTGCTGACTGGAATCAACCTTTGTCGGCGCCCCGCATGTCGGCGACCTATGCCGGGTTCCTCGCCGACATCGCCCGGGGGCGGCTGGAACCGACCGCCTATGATCAGATGACCGGCCAGATCGTCACGCCGCACGTGGCGTGGGCCAAACCGCTTTCCCGCGGCCCGCTCCGTACGCTGGTCGTCGCGCCCCGCTGGAACCAGCGTGAGACCGTGGAACTGGCCCAACGGCTCGACATGACCTGCGACACCGTCGCCTTCTGCCTGGCCGAGAGCCTGCTGGATCCGGAACTCTACCTGTACAACTCCTATGAGGTCTACGGCTATCAGCGCAAGACCGAAGCGGCCGTGCTCACCGACTTCTCCAACAAGCTCCAGGCCGAGCGCGACGTGATGGTGTTGAGCAGCTTCCGGCCGGAGATTGTGCCCGAGCATCTGCGGCGGCGCGTGGTCGAAAAGGTTCGCGCTGGCACAGGCCTGGTACTCTTGGGGGCCGCCACGAAATTGGTTGGCGAGTTCGGCAACGAGTTGAAGCCGGTCCCCTGGGAAGGCAACGTGGTTCCGGTCGACCGGCTCCCCGTGCTCGACCGGATGGTGGGCGACAAGAAGCCGGTTTGGACGGCATACACCTTTGGCAAGGGGCGGGTGCTGGTGTTCAACTACCCGACCGGCGGCAGCCATGCGAAGCTGTGCCTGACACCGCACCTGACGATCGAAGCCCCTGACGTCTTGGGCTACTACGACTACTATCACAGCCTCTTGGCCGCCGGCCTCCTTTGGGCCGCCGGCCGGCCGATGCCCGTCCAACTGCAATTTCCCTCGGCGGCCGAGGTGGCGGTGCAGGCCGATCAGGCCGTGCCGGGCGCCGTTGTGGATGTCCTGGTGCACGATCCGGCTCGCGGATTCCGCCAGCAGACGCAACAGACCATGGATCTACCCCAGGGCAAGAGCACCCAGAAGCTGCCGACGATCGGTTTGGCCAGCGGCCCGCGCTACACGAGCGTCTGGATCCGCAAGGACGGCAAGGTTCTCGGCTGGGGCACCGGCTATGACGATCTTCCTGCCGGGCCGCGGATTGCCGACATTGAGTTGAAACAGGCGGTCGCCAAGCCGGGCAACGCGATTGACGGCACGGTCCGTCTGAGCGATACGCCGGCGAAGGGCTCGCTGGAAATCGAGCTTTGGGACTCCTACGGCCGGCTGCTAGCCACGCAGACGGTGCGGCCCACCGGTCCGCAGGTCCCGTTCCAATTCAAGCTGCCTCGGACCGTGGCAATCGTCCACGAGGTTCGGGCCCGGCTGAGCGACAGCGGCCGGCTTGTGGATCAGCAGAGCGAAGAGTTCGGCGTGCCCGACCAGGTCGTCGACGACTACCACTTCCTGGCCTGGTGCGACGGCGGCAACAACGCGGTCACCCAGGGCATGCTCCGCGTGCTGGCCGATGGCGGCGTGGACTGGATCGACAACACGGGCCTGACCGGCGCGACGGAGACGACCGCTCGGCTCATGGTGCGCAACGCGGCCCGCTACGGCCTGCGGAGCATTCCCTACGCCACGCGGATCCACTCCGATCAGATGACCGGCCGGGTGCGTCAGCCCTGCCTGACCGATCCGGGCTATCAAGAGAAATGGGGGGAAGGTCTGCGCAATCGGGCCAAGGGGGCGGCCGTGTTCGGTCCGCCCGCCTATACCCTGGGAGACGAAAACTTCCTGGTCTCCCGGGCGCCCTTGGACGTCTGCACCTCGCCCACCTGCCTGGCCGGCTTCCGCCAGTGGCTCAAGCAACGCTACGGCACGATCGAGAAACTCAACGCGAGCTGGCAGACTCAG
Source organism: Thermoguttaceae bacterium (assembly GCA_039680305.1). Lineage (GTDB taxonomy): Bacteria > Planctomycetota > Planctomycetia > Pirellulales > Thermoguttaceae > JBDKTH01. The sequence continues at coordinate 4,854 of JBDKTH010000039.1, forward strand.
GCGAAGACCTGGGACGACGTCATGCCAGCTACGCTCGACGAGGTCCGCGACAAGCCGGCCCATTGGCCGCGTTGGGCCGACCACCGGCTGTTCATGAGCACGGTCTTCACCCAGGCCCATGCCTTGGGACGCGAGGCAATTCGCAGCGTCGATCCGCAGGCCCGGGTCGGCTTCGAAGGCCTGTTCACGCTCGACGCCTGGCACGGCTACGACTTCTACCAACTCTGCCGCGCCTGCGACCTCGTGCAGGTCTATGCCATCCATCCGGCGCAGCTCGAATACCTCCGTGCGTGGCATCAGCCCAATGCGATCGTTGGTTCGTGGTTTAACGAGATCGGCAACCGCAATGAGACCTCAGCCAAGCGATTGGGTTGGCACCTCCTGTTCCACGACTTCAACAGTAGTTGGTATTGGATGACCTACGGCACGGGCCCGGCCCTGCTGTTTCCCGACCTGCGCCCGACGCCCGAATTCCAGTGGCTCCAGGCCACGCAGTCGGAAATCATGGCCGGGATCGGCAAGCTGCTGTTGCACGCCGAGCGGCAGCACGACGGCATCGCCATCCACTACAGCCAGACGAGCGTCTACGCCAACACCTTGCTGAAGCGGCCCATGAATTCCGCGCAGTTCTTGGGCTTTGCCTCCTTGGTCGAAGACTTGGGGCTGCAGTACGACGTCTTGTCCTACGAACAGATCGGCAAAGGCAAGCTCAAGGACTACAAGGTCCTCGTGCTGCCGGCTTCCACGTCTCTCAGCCCAACCGAGGCGGAGGCGATCCGCAAGTTTGTCGAAGCCGGCGGGCTCTTGGTGGCCGACACCGTGCCGGCAATGGTTGACGACCACTGCCGGCTCCTGGAAAAGGGGCTCTTGGACGACCTCTTGGGCATCGCCCGCTCGGGCCTGCCCAACAACAAGGACGCCAAGCCGTTGAAAATCG
>JBDKTH010000868.1:0-7529 GCA_039680305.1 Thermoguttaceae bacterium
ATCGCGAGACGCGGCCGGTCAAGGCTTCGACCTTCAGCCAGAAGGGGTGCTGGCGGTCGCCGCGGGTGCGGACGTCCTCCAACAAGGTCTCAAGGTTGCCTTCGAGCAACTGCTCGCGGACGTTGACCCGCTTGCCGTTGACCACGATGTTGACCCGCCGCTCGAAGTTGACCATCTCCGGGGCAAGCCAGATGTTGACCTGCCCAGCGCCGGTGGTGACGAAGATCCCATTGTTGGCGGTGAGCGAGGCTTCGGTCTCCACCGGCTGAGTGCCGCGTTCGGGCGGCCAGGTGACCGGCTCGATCATCGCCTTGGGAGGCATTTGGGCAAGCTCGACGTACCAGAAGAAGTTGTCCCAGGTTCGCATCGTCGAGCAGGTGAACTCCTTGGGGAAGAAGTTCCGCTTGAAGCGTTCCATCCAGTCGAAGAGCCGTTGGATTTCGTCGGAGAAGTTCTCGTGGCCACGGCCCAGGTATTCCACGACGGTCGTGTTGAAGCCCCGCTTCAGGTAGCGGTCCAGGTCGCGGGAGTTGGCGATTAGCTTGGTGCCGTCCAACTCGCCGCCAACACAGTAGAACGGCAGCAGCTTGGCGTTTTTCCAGTACAGGGAGCAGTAGCGGTCGGTCACGGCGACGATGGGAATCACGCCCGCCCAGAGGTCCGGATGGGCGAGACCGAGGTCCCAGGCGGCGTTGCCGCCCATCGAGTGGCCGGAGAGGAACACGCGATCGGTGTCGATGGAGAATCGCCGGCAGGCGTCGCGCAGGCTGTCCAGCACGGCGGCGTGTTCCCGGGCGGAGTAGCGGTAGTCCGTCTGGTGGTCCTCGGTCCAGTTGGGGGCGATGACGATGTAGCCGTGCCGGCTCGCCTGTCCTTCCCGTTTGCCGTTGTTCCAGGCCCCGGCCCACCAGTCGATCTGCTGGGCCGTTGTCGAGCCGGCCCCGTGGAGGGTGACAATTGCCGGATAGCGTCGCAGCGGATCGTACTCGGGCGGGAGCTGCACGAGGTAGGGCACCGGCGGCGAGGGCGACAGGCCGGGGACCTCCAACTCGTAGTAGCCGGGCTTGTCCGCGGCCGGCGCCGGGTTTTCCATGGGCGGCTTCATGTGGGCCAGCAGCTTGGCCACCATCTTCGGCGTCGCGCCTTCCTCGGAACGGAACTGCTCGAGGATCTGTGCCCGTCGCAATCGTTCCGGGGTGTTGATATACTGGGCGACCAACTGGCGGACCCGCAGCAGCGAGAGCGACACGGGCAGCTTGACCGTGGTCGTCGTCTCGCCCAGCAGCCAGCCGCTGATCGCCACCGAGACCTTTTCGGCCGGCAACAGGCTCTGGTCCTTGGCGATTTGCCGGAAGGCGGCCATGCGGCGAAGCGTGTTCGTGTTCAGTTCGGCCTTGAGTTCCTCCTGGAATGGCTCGATCCGCTTGCGCAGGTCGGCTTCGTCGATCTTGGACAGGAAGGTCGCGAACTGCTTGAGGATTTCCACCCGCTGCGTTTCGAGCTTCTCGTCCTCATCGAGGATTTCCTTGACCGCTTCGAGCGTCTCGCCGGCAACGCCCTCGGAAGGAAACGACCGCAGGGCTGCTCGAACCAACTGATGCTGTCCTGCCTGCCGGCGCAGCCGCAACTCGGCCAGCAGGTTTTGGGCCGACATCTGGCGCAGGGCCCGGACCGACGGCTCCGGGTCTTTCTTGACCTCGGCATTGTCGGCGAAATCGGTCAGAATCGACTCGAGCTCCTGGTAGGCTTCCTTATATCGCTCGCTTTGCAGGTAGAACCGGGCGACCTTCTTGCGAGCCTCGACGTCGTCCTTCTTGACCTGCTTGGAGAGGATTTTGGAGATGGTTTCCCGCGGGATTGAGGAGGTGGCCAGCCGCATGTCCCAAACGTGGGAGATTCCCTGGACCTTGGTCCACAGCGGCGTCATCTCCGTGATCCCCTGGATGACGTCCACCGGGCCTTGCGAGGTGTTCATCGAGAAAATCCGCCGACCGAACTCGTCGAAGGGCTGGATGTTGAGGATCGGACCGACGCTCTTGACCATCCGTCCGGCTTGCACCACGCGCTGGCGAATCAGGAACTTTTCAAGAATCTCCCCGGCATCGTCCTGTCGCAGATCCTGCTTCTGATAGGTCGAGACGAACGTTCGCCGCAGGTCGTCGTCGACAAAGAGGAGCAGTTGCAGGCGACCGGACCCGTCGGCGCTGACCGGCTGGGGCATCTCGTTCAGCCCGGCGGTCAGGCCCAGCTTGCCTTTGAGCACGCGGCCGTCCTTGAGAACCAGCTGCACGGCCTCTGTCCGGCCGACCCCTGCGGCCCAGATCACCAACGTCGTCAGCCCGCAGAGGAGAATTCTGGCGAGTTGCCTCATGTTGCTGTGCTCGTTCGCGGGGTTGGGAGACGGGGCCTATGACAGACGGTGCTGGCAAAAAACTCGCCGGCCGACGTCGTCACATTTTTCCATTGTGACCTACGGGAAACGTAAGTCAAGAAATGGATAGCCAACAAGAGGGGTGTGTCGCTGCTTACGCGGAGGGCAAGCGGTGCCGTGGCTTCGCTTCGGTCGGGCCCGGGAGGCACTGCTTGCCCTCCGGGCAAACAGTGGCACACGGGCAGGCCCTCAGCTTACCTTTCCAAGCAGTTCAAACGCGGCGACCAGTGCCACATCTTGGCGGGGCAGCACGCTGCGGAGATCCAGCAGCAGACGGTCCTGCTGGACGCGGCCGACCACCGGGGGAACGCCCGTGCGGAGTGCGGCGGCCAGGCGGTCCAGGGTCATGACGGCCGGTTTCACGGCGATACACCAGGTGGCCAGTTCCTGCGCGGGCAGCGAACCGCTGGAGAGGTGGGTGGTGCCGGCCACGGCTTGGGCTTCGGCCACGGCACTGGTCGCGGCAATCTGCGGGGCCAACCGCTCGGCGCGATTCTTGAGGTTTTCGACCGACGTGCTGAGCAGTTCGAGCAGGGGAATCTCGTGCCGGGCCTTTTCCGGTTCGCGATAGAGTCGCAAGGTGGCGTCCAACGCGGCCAGCGTCTGCTTGTCCACACGCAGGGCTCGGGCCAGGGGGTGCTTTTCGAGCTGTTGGATCAGAGCCCGGCGTCCAACGACGATGCCGGACTGCGGCCCGCCGAGGAACTTGTCGCCGCTAAAGAGCACCAGGTCGGCCCCGGCCTTGATGCTCTCGGCGACCACCGGCTGACCGGAGATGCCAAAGGGTTGGAGATCGAGCATCGCCCCGGAGCCGAGGTCGTGGATCACCGGTAGCTGCTGGCGATGGCCCAATTCGACCAATTCGCCAAGCGACACGCTGGCGGTGTAGCCGACGACGGCGAAGTTGCATGGGTGGACCAGCAGCAAGGCGGCTGTCTGCGGGCCGATCGCCTGTTGAAAGTCGTCTAGTCCGGTCTTGTTCGTCGTGCCGACCTCGCGCAGAACGGCGCCGCTGGCGGCGATCGCACTGGGCAGGCGGTAGCTGCTGCCGATCTCGGCCAACTGCCCACGGGAGGCGATCACTTCCCGGCCGGTAGCCAGGGCGGCCAGGGCGAGCATCGTGGCCCCGGCGTTGTTGTTGACGACCAGGGCCGCTTCCGCCCCGGTGAGCTCTTTGAGCTGCCCTTCCACGGCCACGACCCGGCGCGACCGCTGGCCGGTGGCCAGGTCCAACTCCACGCTGGCGTAGTCGCGAGCGACGTCGCTGATCGCGACGATCGCCGCTTCGGCCAGCGGTGCCCGGCCGAACTCCGAGTGGAGGAGGATTCCCGTGGCGTTGATCACCGGCTGCAGCTTGGGCTTCTCCACCTCCATTACCCGGCGTGCGATCCGATCGGCCAATTCCGACACGCTCGGCAGCGTCATCTCCGAGGCCGCATTCTGCACCTCGCTGCGGACTTCATCGAGCACGGTCCGAACGGTCGAGACCACCAGGTTGTGGCTGATCCGGTCGACCAGTCTTCGGACGGCCGGGTATTCCAGAAGCTCGTTGACCGAGGGGATGTTGCGCAAAGGATTCGTGTACATATCAGTCGGGGATGGGGTCGCCGTGTTCCAGCCGGTCGGCGAGGACTCGCAGTGTCAGGGCCTGGGCTCGCACGATGGCCTGTTCACGAGTCGGGCCATAGACCATCACGCCCGAAAGCTGAGGCACTTCTGCCAACCATCGCCCGTCTTCCTCGCGTTCGGTTTCGATCGAGAGTCTCATACCATCCATCCCGAGCCAATTGCGCGATTGCTATTAGGCTTACTGACACCATTGCTACGAAATTATGGCTGACCTGGACCGGAGCGTCAACCACCGCAGCTGCCCTGCCGGAGGGTAGGCCGATCGCTGTCACGCTAGGGCGGACGGGGGATGCCGGGATGAGAATGGCCGATTGGCTTACTGCTGGACGTCAACGTCGACGTTGCCCGTGCGGGCGTGCGACGGCTTGGCCTTGGGGAAGGGATCCTTCTCGACCTCGGCCGCTAGTGCCCGCTTGTCGTACTTGGAGCTTCCGACCGACTCGAACGGGGAGCCATCGAACAGCATGTGGCCCAGTCGCGTCGGCCCACCGCCGCAACCGGTGAAGAGAAGGGTCATGCCAAGAAGGCCCACCGCCATCCAGGTTCTCGTAGGGCTCATGAGGAGAAAACCAATGCTTGGTGACACGGGCGAACAAGTTGCGCAAACGCGAGAGTCGCGACGGGGCCAAGGGCCCCCATGAACAACCACAGAAACCGGCTCAGGGCCGGATCGGCTTCAACTCCATCCACTCGTTCAGCGAACGCGGCGGAGGCGGCTCTTTGGGGGCGAACCAGGAGCCGAACATCGACGTCTTCTCTTTCTTCGTCTGCTTGACCCACGGATTGTATGGGCTGGGCTGCTTCTTCGGGGCCGGCTTGCTGGGCGACAACGTCTGGCCGACCTTCCCAAAGAACTGCTTGGTGTTGCGGTTCATCTTTTCCAGGGTCGACGGCTCCCGGCTTGCCTTGTGGGTGCTGGCCGATTTGCTGCTCGAACTGGGAAACGGGTTCAGACTGCCGAGCGACCAGCCCTCGCCCAGGGCCATCTGGCTCCCCAATCCCACGGCCAATGCCAATGCGATCAGCGACGTGCGAGTGAGATTCATCGGAAAACCTCGTCGACGTGCTAGCGACGCCTGTTAAAAGAAAATGGTGTCCGGTCATCAACACGGCGAGCGAGTCTCGCCACAAGGGTAGGGGTCGGAGTGTCGCAGAACGGCCCGGCCGTGTCTAGGCCGGTTTCCGCCTCGTCGAGGAAGGGAAGTCTGTGCCCCTTCGCTGGATTCGCCCTCTTTCCATGGTTCCCTCGCCCCACAACACCTCCCCCTCTGGAAATCCACGAGCCCAGAGGCCACAATCACGGGCGGGGAGACTTCATTCCAGCCTGAGGAGGACGTCTGGTGACGACGCAGGAATCGAAAACCGGCGATGGGAAGCGGGGGATTTTCGAGCGACTCGACAAGCTCAACGAGTTCGAACGTCAACCGGTGACGGCGGATAAGCTCCACGGCGGAAGCTATTTTGCCGCCGTGTTTTCCGGTGAACACGTGGCCGCCACGGAGTTTGTGATCGGGGCGCTCTTTGTCAGCTTTGGGGCTGGGGCCCGCGACGTCCTGCTCGGGCTCCTGGTGGGCAACCTGTTGGCCGTCCTCTCCTGGGCCCTGGTCTGCGCGCCGATCGCCGTGCAAACTCGGCTCACGCTCTACTGGTACCTGCGCAAGATCGCCGGGCCGGTGGTCACGGTGCTCTACAATGTGCTCAACGCCCTGCTGTACTGCGTGCTTGCCGGCGCGATGATCACCGTCTCCGCGTCGGCGGTGCGGATTCCGTTCGGAATTCCCGACCAGACCAGTTGGTATCCCGCCGACGTCCGCTTCGTGCTGCTCACGTTGGCCGTCGGGGCCGTGGTGGTGATCCTGGCCGTCTGGGGCTTCAAGGCCTTGGCGCAGTTCGCCACCGTCTGTTCGCCATGGATGGTGGCGATGTTTGTGGCCGGCGGCCTGGTGGCGTTGCCCCAATTGGGACATGTCGCCAGTCTCGCCGGATTCTGGCGGGTTGCCAACGAGCAGATCTGGGTTGGCTCGGCCACAGGAGGAAGCGGGATTGGATTCTGGCACGTGGCGGCATTCGCTTGGATCTGCAATCTCGCGATGCATTTGGGCCTCTCCGACATGGCACTGTTCCGCTATGCGCGCCGGCCGTGGTACGGTGTCTACTCGGCCTTCGGCATGTACCTGGGGCACTACCTGTCGTGGGTCTGCGCGGGGATCATGGGGGCGGCGGCGGCCAAGCTGATAGGCCGGCCGTTGGCCGAGATCGATTCGGGCAGCATTGCCCACGCGACCCTTGGCACCGTGGGCGCATTGACGGTGGTGATCGCGGGGTGGACGACGGCCAATCCGACGCTCTACCGCGCCGGCCTGGCTCTGCAGGCCGTCACGCCCGGCTGGCCGCGGTGGCTGGTCACCTTGTGCGTCGGCGCCGTGACCACGCTCATCGCCTGTTTCCCGTTCGTCTTCACCAAGCTATTGGCATTCGTGGCGATTTACGGGATCGTGTTGGCGCCTGTCGGCGCGATCGTGGTTGCGGAACATTGGCTATTCCCTCGCCTTGGACTGACGCAATACTGGAGTGCACGCAAAGGACAACTCGTCAACTGGCCGGCGCTGGTCAGTTGGCTGACTGCTTTGCTGTTGGTCGCGGTCTGCTGGGGCACCAAGGCGATCACCGGCCTGATGGCCAACGGCGGCCCCCTGGCCGGCACGCTCGTGCAGATCCACCAGGCGATTCCCGGCATTCCGGCGACGCTGGACGCTCCAGTGGAGATCATCCACGAGTTCTTCCTGGTGATTCCGGTCTGGATTCTGACGACCGTACTCTATACGTCGCTGGCCGCCCTGGCCGGAGCACGGGAGACGCTGCCATCGCTTACCGAGGATCTGCCGGCTGGCCCCACGCCCCTGGCCGCTGACCCGATTAAGGCGAGCGGCAGCGCTCCACGACCGGCGGCAACGCGGCTCTATCGCGGGGCTGGCCTTGTGGCGGTGGTTTGTCTCGGCCTGATCTTCTTGCTCTCGCTCAGCGTGTTCATGGGCTACCTGCGAGTCGCTGATTTTCGCGGCCCGCTGAACTGGATCACACTGGCCTACTTTGTCAGCGGGATCCTCTGGGTTCGTCATCGTCAGCAGCGGTAAGGGTTCCATCTCGCTGAGCGACTACACCCTGGAGACGATCCCCACGGAGGATGACCTGGGCGGGATCTACCAGGCGAGCCGCGATATCCTCGCCACGGCTCACGACCTCTACGGTCGCCTGGTCGGCCGTTTGACGGTGATCGCCGAACGTGTCGAATCGCTCCTTGGCCTGGAGCCACTCCCCGAGCCGGCCGAGAAGCCGCGAACTGAGTAGTCGCGCCCCCCATCACCCCCTGCAGGCGAGGGTCTCCATTCATCATTCTGCCTTTCCCCCCTTCCCCTCGAGGGTCCCAAAAAACTTGCCGGCCCCACCCCCCCAGCCCATTGTGTAACCG
>JBDKTH010000512.1:0-3740 GCA_039680305.1 Thermoguttaceae bacterium
GCCAAAGGCGACGGCAAGACGCCCGACTCCGAGGCCATCCAAAAGGCGCTGGACGCGGCCTGCGCGGTCGGCGGCACCACCTATTTCCCTGCGGGCTAATACCTCTGCCACGACCTCAAGGTCCACGCCCACACCACCGTGTTGGCCGAACCGCAGTGGGGCTACCGCGGCGACGCGGGGGCGATGCTCGTCCTCGACTCCGAGGAGGCCGACTGCGTGCTCAACATCACCGGCGCCTTCGGCGTGCACCTCCGCGGCCTTTTCCTGCAAGGCAAGAAAGACGCCAAGAAAGCGATCCACGGCGTCTTCCTCAACAACGCGGAAAAGTACAGCCCCAAAGAGGACGCGATCGTCATCGACGACTGCAAGATCGAACGCTTCTCCGGCCATGGCGTGCACCTGCTGCGGATCTGGCTCTTTATCATCCGGCACAGCATCATGCAGAGCAACATGGGTTGCGGCATCCAGATCACCGGCTGGGACGGCTTCGTAACGGACAATCAACTCTCGGGCAACGGAAGCCACGGGTTCGGCTGCGAGGGCGCCGGCGCGACCGTCATGTTCACGGCCAATCGCGTCGAATGGAACCGCGGCTACGGCCTGTACTTGTGCAACGGCGACGCGTGGAACGTGACCGGCAACTGTTTCGATCGGAACTGGGGCGCCGGCGTCCGCGCCACGAAGATGCGCGGGACCACGATCACCGGCAACGTCTTCCGGCGTTGCGGCAAGGACAGCAACCTGCTGGCCGAAGGCGAGCGTTCCTGCCAGGCGTGGCTGGAGGAGTGCGGCGGATTGACCTTCGTCTCCAACGTGTGCGAGGCGGGGCGCGACGACGGCGGCAAAGGCAAATACACCCCGCAGGTCGGCTTCATCGTGCGGAAGCTCAGCTACTGTGTGATCGCCTCCAACTCGCTCTACCGCGGCTACATGGACGAGATGACCCTCGACCAGGGCGAGCACGGGCCCGACTACATCTTCGTCAACAACGTCGGATGCCCGATGAAGTGACCGTGTTCTCCTTGACCCGCTCGACTCGCCCAACAAACCGAGCTAGAATCGTATCCGCGAGGGGGACCTTCTCGCCAAGGCGAGGAGGAGACCGCAACCATCCCTGAACGCTTTACCGGTTTCTGGATCTGAAGCACACTGCGAGAAAGGGCTGACATCATGAAGACGCGACATTCCGAAAAGACCTCACGACGCGCTTTTTTGGGAACGGTCGCTCTCGCCGCGGGCACGTGGGAGAGTGTCTGTCATGCAATGAACGCGGCCGAAGATGGGGCCGCCGCGCAAGGCGGAGAATCGACCAAAGGATTCTGTTTCCGCCAACCGTTTGACGGCGGCATCATTCACGAGGAATGCGGCGCTCCCGTTCTGGGGACGCAAACCGGACCCGACGGCAAGAAGATGCTGAAGATCGAAGTCACCGGCTCCATCCCGCCGGGCGCGCCACTGGAAGTCTTCACGACCGATGGCCAAAAAATCCCGGTCACGATCCAGAACGGCGCCTTTCGCGGAACCGCCCTGCTCGGCCAGCGGATCACGGAGATCAAAGCCCGGACGACGCTCGACGGCGCGCCCCGGGAAATCCGTACGCGGGTTGTCTGGGCCAAGAACTCCCATCGACGGTTCCGCTGCTACATCGACGATCACAGTTTCTCCTTCCGCGACATCTGCCAGAAGAATTACCCAAGCATTTTCGATTGTTTCTATCTGGGGAAGCTTCGCCAGCTGCATCGCGAGTTCGGCGTCAAGATCAACCTGAACTGTTTCAACACGACACCAGAGCGGGATTTCCGCCTTTCGATGTTCCCGGACAAGTACAAGTCGTAATTAGACGACAACGCCCACTGGCTCCGGCTGGCGTTTCATGCGGAGAACGAATTTCCAAACATTCCCTACAAGAACGCGACGCCGGAAAAGCTCGCCGCCGATTTTGACCTGGTCGCCAAGGAACTGAAACGGATTGCCGGCCGTGCCTACACCGCCGGGTTGCAGATTCACTGGGCGGATGTCCCGCCGAGTTGCTACCAGGTCCTTGCCGACCGCGGCGTGAAGATGCTGCCAACAAGAGGCCGTACCCCCGACTCAAAGACGCCCAAGATCTGCGACTATCATCTTCCCGACAGCATTCTCGAGTATTTGCACTACAATCAGGGTTGGATGCATTTTGAAAGCGGCCTGATCTTCTACGATGGATCTACCGGCACTCGCGAGTGGACTCCGCTGGACAAGACCGGACCCGGTCTTCTCGCCCGGATCGAGAATCCCGCCAAGAATCATCTGCTCAACATCGCCGGGCACGAGCAGTATTGGTGGCCGTTCTACAAGAACTTCGTTCCGGACCTCTACGATCGTTACGCGGCGGCATTCCGTTTCGTTCTCGACCGGGGCTACAAGCCCATCTGGATCGAAGACGGCTTCTTCGGCGGCGCGGAATAAGAACCAGACAAGAGCCAACCGAAGTCGTAGGGTGGGTCGAGCGGACCAATGCCACACATCGCGATGCACAACGAACCTTCGCCGAAGTGACACGGTCGGCATGACGACCAATGGAGCGAGCCCCACCAGCGCCGGCTCGGTCTCATCGCCGACCGTCAGCGCATGCCGATTGTCGTCGCCGGGATCGCGTAAAACGCACACTCGGCAAAGAAGAACTCGGCCATCGAGAGCTTCGAGTAGTCGTACTGACGAATCGCCCGTTCGACCGCCGCACGCTCCGCACGATCCCCGGCCAGGGCAACGATCGCCGCGGCGGCCAGCGGGTTTCGCATGAACCGGACTTCGTAGTGCTTGCGCTCGCCGCGCTTCGCCACGTCGGCGATCCCGGCCAGCCGCTCGGCGTCGGCCTGCGTGGCTTGCGGAAACCAGGTCGAATAAACCGCCCGCCAATTGGCGTTGCCAAACACCTTCGTGTCGGCGTTGTCGAATCGCTCATGGGCTTCGATGGCCTGCAGGGCATTTTGGGCGTTGACGGCCAGCCCGACGCGGTACCGCTCGCGAACCTGCGGCTCGGTTTCCATCGCCGCCAGCCGGGCGAGCGAACCCTGGGAGCCGACATAGATCCACATTTGACCCTGGTCGAGATTCTTGATCGCCTCCCGGTCCAGCACGTAGCCCGTGGCGCAGATCTCGACTCGCGTCTTGTCGCTCCCCTCGGGACGTTCGGCCAGGGCTTTTTGGTAGCGATCCAACCAGACACGCTCCCCGGTCACGTCGTGCATCGCTCGCAGCAGATAGAGGTAGCGGACCGCGTCGCGGAACAGGTGCCCCCGATAGCTGCCGCGAAACTGGCCCGCAAAGGCGCCGTCGCAGGGGCACCGCCAGCCGGTCGACTCGAGCACGTTGGCCACCTCGGTCATCTTGGCCACCACCTGCTGGCGCTGGTCGGGCGTGGGGATGCCGCTCGTCGCGTACGCATGCAGTCCATAGAACCAGGGATGCGTCTGGTCGTCGGAGCCCAGCGGATAGTGGCACGTGCCGTCCGTCCCCATGCCCCGCGCAATGAACCCCGGCACTTTGGAGACCGACGCGCATTTCAACAGCCCCTCGGCCAGTCGCCGGGCATTGGCCTTATCCGCCGCCTCTCCGCTCCGCTGGGCTCGCTCGCAGGCCGCCGGCAGATAGAGCCCCGTGAACATCGGCCCGTTCTCGATCGGGCTCCACCAGCCAATCGCATTCGGCCTGCCACGCTCGCAGTCCTCCGGCGTAGGCGTCTCCCCCACGTAATCCCGAAT
>JBDKTH010000260.1:0-4778 GCA_039680305.1 Thermoguttaceae bacterium
AGGATCTCCATGTTGTTGAAGTAAGTCCGATTGGTCTCCAAGAGTCCCGTGCGAAAGTGGCCGAAATGGGCCCGATCGATGCCGCCGGCCTTGGGAATCGTGCCGGTGAACGTGGTGGTGGAGCCTCCGACCAATGGTGTCACGGCCAGGGAGTAGGTCGTGGCAGTGGGCAGGGTCAGTTCCAAGTGGACTCCCGTGGTAGTCCGTGGAATCGACGTGGCGGCGCCACTGTTGTCATACAAGAAGTAGTAGTAGGCACTGGTATTGGCATAGAAACCGATCTGACGCTGACCGCTGGGATTCTGCCAGAAGATCCCCGTATCGCCGCCCGCCGGGCTACCGTTGTCCAGATCGATGCTAAACCGTTGGCCGGCGGTCAGCGGCCCATCGAATCGGCGCAAAGCGGACGTATATGCGGAGGTGTCGTATCGTGCGTACAGGCCCCAAGCCCGTCCTGGTCCCAGCGGCGTCTTGACGTTGGCTTCAGCGCTGGTGGAGATCTCGGCTCCCGCGTCAACTCCAGCACTCACGCTGCTCCACGCGAGAAACCCCGTGCCTCCGTTGTCGCCCGTTTGCCAGCCGTTGTCGTAAGCCCCCGAGGCTGCACTGTCAAACGCCGTCGTCGCGGCCCGCGCCGGGCCCGCGACGACGAGTGCCTGCCCCACGATGACAGCCGTCAGAATGAGCCAGATTCGTTTCATCGCCTTTTCCCCTCTGCCCGCATAGACGCCCCGTGGCCCGAGACCACCCCCGAACCGGGCATACTCGTGCTTCACTATAGTCAGAGTTGGGCAGACTGCAAGCGGTTCGGCAGGAAGAACTGCTGGAGGGAAACGGGACTCGTTCTTCGCCGTCGGACGAAGTCAGAGGGCGGCCACGCGAGCAACCACCTTGGACGCCCCATCCGCCCATCTACGGTTTTTCCCGTTGACACCTACGGGTTAAACAGTAGAATGCAGGTAGCTTCAGCGTGAAGGAGGCTGTCTATGGCCCGCCCCAAACACGAACATCCGACGCCGGGAGAGCTGGAGGTCCTCAAGATCCTCTGGGACCGCGGGCCCTCGACGGTCCGCGAGGTGATGGACGTGCTCAACCAGCAGCGTCGGCGGCAATACACCTCGGTGATGAGTCTCTTGAACGTGATGACCGACAAGGGGCTCTTGGTCCGCCGCCCTCAGGGCCGGGCCTTTGTCTATCAGGCCAAGGTTGCCCGCGAGAAGACCCTGCGGCAACTGGTGGGCGATCTTCTCGGCCGCGTCTTCGAAGGGTCGGCCAGCGCATTGGTCGCCCACGTGCTCGATCAGTCGCAGCCCTCGCCCGACGAACTCGACGAACTCCGCAACACCATTGAGCAGTACGGCAAGCAACAAGGGGCCCGCTAATGCTCTCGCTCGACGTGTTTCAACAGCCGGTCTGGCTGCGATTGAGCTACGCGCTTCTGCATTTCCTCTGGCAAGGGCTGGCGGTTACAGTTGCCCTCGGACTGGGGTTTTGGATTTTTCGCGTGCGGCAGGCCCGGGGCCGCTATGCGTGGAGCCTGCTGGCCTTGGCCACAATGGGCGCGATGCCGGTGGTCACGTTTGCCCTTCTGAACGCACCGGGCCAACCGCCCTTCGAACGGACGTTTGTCGAACGGGTGAACGTGGCGTCGGCTGGCATCGCGAACCCTAGCGACGCGTCGCAACTCGCGGAAGCGGAGCAGCCGCGGGAAGCCACCGATCCCGTGTCCGAGTTTCCGGTCGGCCAATCGCCAACGCCGATCGAGCAGCCCGTCCCAGCCGCGCCCACAGTTTCGACAGTCAACTACCTGGCGATCGTGCAACCGTACGTGGTGCTCCTCTGGCTCGCGGGCGTGCTGGTGCTCAGCAGTCGCTTGGTGTTAAGCCTGGCGGGAGTGTACTGGATCACGCGCGCCTGGCATCCGATCCCAGAGGTTTGGGCGGCGACCGCCCTCCGGCTTGGACGGCAACTGGGACTACGGGCCATGCCGGCCGTGCGCGCGTCGGCAAGGGTCGGCGAGGCGGTGGCGGCAGGGTTCATCCGTCCGGTGGTCCTCGTGCCCACGGCCTGGCTGACGGCGCTGCCGCCCGAGGTCTTGGAGGCCGTGATCGCCCACGAATTGGCCCACGTGCGTCGCTGGGACGTGTGGGCGAACCTATTGCAACGCGTCGTGGAAACGCTCCTGTTTTATCATCCGGCCGTGTGGTGGCTTTCGCGGCGAGTGAGTCTGGCTCGGGAGATGTGCTGCGACGAACTGGCCGCTGAGGCCTTGAACAATCGCGTCGCTTACGTCAACGCCCTGGAGGCCGTGGCGCGTCTGCGTACGACGCCCGCCGCGGTTCTTCTCAGTCCAGCCATAGGAGGCAGCAAGATGGCTCTACTCAACCGCGTCCAGTATGTGCTCGGTCTGACGCCGATCTCGCAACGCTCGGGCTGGTGGCCCGTGGGCCTGGCGATGATGCTCGTGCCTTTGACGATTTGGCTGGGCGCGATGGGGCTGGGGCCGTTGGGAACCGACGACTCGCGGGCGGACGAACTTCAGGCCCAAGCCGTCGCCCCCCAGGTCACCCGGTTCGTTTCCCCGGACGGCCGGCGTCTGGCGTTTCAACTTCTTCGGAGCGATTCCCTCTACAACAAGAGCGCCGAGTTGGTGCTCGCGAATCTCGATGGTTCGCAGCGGCGGCTGGTTTGCTCGATTCCGCCCTACTGGCGCGACGTCGTCTGGCTGGGCAACGACCGGCTCCTCTGCTCCGTCGGCGAGGGGGGGCAAATCAACTTCCCCTCCGCCATGTCTTCCGATCAAGTGACAGAAGCCCGAATCCTTCGCACGCTGACCACCTTGGACCTTAGCGGCAAGGAACTGGCCCGGATCGAGGTCCCTGACGAATACTATTCGTCAGGGGCCATGCATCTCTCGCCCGACGGCGCGCGGCTCGCCTTTCTCGGCTATCGCCAGCCCCCGAACACCTCCTGGAAGCAACGGCAGCACGGTCTGTTCCTCATGGACCTGAAGACCCTGCAGGTGCGTTGCCTGATTGAACGGCTGTTGCGCACGGAACCGGCTTGGTCGCCGGATTCTCGGAAACTGGCCATTGGGACCGGATATGGCTATGCCATCGACCATCCGGTGGTGGTGGTCGACGTTGACCGCGGCACCGTGAGCGACACCGGGGCAATCGGCAGTTACCCCGCCTGGTCGCCCGACGGCCGGTATCTGGCCTACTTCGCGGGCGTCGAGGACGACACCCTTGGACAGCTCAGCGTGTGGGACCTGAAGACCAGGACGATGACCCACGTGACTCCAGCGTCCTACGTCCGCACAGACAAGGCGAAGAAGACTTCCTACACCGGCTACTGTCTCGATCCGGTCTGGTCGCCCGACGGCCGCTGGATCGCCTTCCGCACATTCGGCACGATGCGGCCTGAGAAGTCGCGAGATTCCACCGACATCGAAGAGGTCTGGATCGCCAATCGCGAAGGGACGGAGTTGCGCAAGGCAGCTGATTTCGGGGTGGAGTCGCTCATGAAACGGTGGCAACGTGGGAGAATGTGGCGAGCCGACTATATCTGGACCCCGGATAGCCGAGCGCTCGTCCTCGTCCGGGATGGGTTTCCGGAACAGATCCGGCTCGACGCCTTGAAGCCGCAAGCGACGGCCACGGCTCCCGTGCCTCCGCAGACCTGGACCGGTCCGACTCCCCCCTCGCCCCCGCCGCCCAAATACGCTGACGCGAAGCTGGTTTCGACCCTCCGGAAGCTTGACGTCACCGTCAGCACGGATGACCAGGGGGAGATCACCTTGGCCATCGTCTCTGGCGATCGCGATCCGGAGGCCGCGATGGCATTGCCTGCAAAGATGCCGAAGCTGGAGGAACTGCGGCTGGTAAACACTAAACTGACGGACGCCTCCCTGGTGCACCTGGCGAAGCAACGCCAACTCAAACGCCTGAGCATCGACGCCTCGAAGATCACCGACGCCGGCCTGGCGCACCTCCAGAACCTGACCAACCTCGCGGAACTTCGGCTCTTCGATCTGAAGATCACCGGGGCCGGCTTGGCTCATCTCCAGGGGCTGACCAAGCTGGAAAAGCTCGAACTCTACGACATCACCCTCGACGACGCCGCGTTCAACCGCTTGCAGGCCCTGACCGGACTGGGCGAGCTATACCTCTGCCGCGTTCCGCTAAACGACGCCCGGCTCCGGGCGATTGGCCAGATCGCGGGGCTTGAATCGCTCACCGCCATCGGCGGAGGCGAGGACGTCACCGACGCCGGGCTGGCCGGTCTCGCCGGCCTGGCTCATCTGAAAACCCTTCGGCTCGACTGGCCGACCGTCGGCGATGCGGGGCTGGCCAGCCTGGCCAAACTCCCTGACCTTCAGGACTTGTCGCTCGAAAACAGCCAAGTCACCGACGCCGGCTTGGCCCAGCTCAAACCGTTGGTCCATTTCACGGGACTCAATCTCTCCTCCACCGGGGTGAGCGACGCCGGACTGGCGAACCTCGAAGGGTTGACCAAGCTCGAGAGTCTGCAGCTCTGCGGGACGCGGCTCACCGATGCGGGCATGGTCCACCTGCGGCGAATGACGAAATTGCGGTATCTCGACTTGGACGGGACACGCATCACTGATGCGGGGCTCGAGTGCCTCAACGACCTGCCAAAGCTTAGGGGAATTGGGCTGCGCCAAGTGCCCAACGTCAGCCTGGAGGCCATCAAGAAGCTCGAGCAACGAGTAGAATACGTCAACTACTGAGCAGCCGATACAGAGCGTCACCGCG
>JBDKTH010000584.1:0-1605 GCA_039680305.1 Thermoguttaceae bacterium
CCGATGACGCTGGGAAGCCTCAGCGGCATCCTGTTCTACAGTTCGCTCTTGCTCACCGCGATCGTGCTCCGATTGAGTCCTCGCCGAATCAGCGTCACCGAAGTCCTGTTGCTTCTGGCCTTCGGGCTGATTGCGGTGACGGCGATCCGGATGCTGGTCTGGTGGGCGCTGGTCTGCCCATGGATCGTGGCGCCGCATGTCGCCGCACTCTGGTCGCTGCGTTCGAAACCTGCTTCTGCTCCTGATCCGGCGGCCGGTCTGCGCCGCTGGCTTTTTGCGTTGTTGACGATCGGCCTGACAATCTGGTGGTCCCCGCCTACGCACGCGCTTTGCACCCGCCATCCCCGCGCCGCCCCACGAGTCCTCTCTACCGACACGCCTGAGGACCTGGCCGAGTGGATGTGCCGCCACCAGATTCACGGCCGGATCACGGCCCCCATGGATTGGGCCGACTATCTCATCTGGCGCACCCGGGGCGCGGTCGAACCGCTGGTCCACAGCCACGTGCACGTGGTCAGTCCGGCCGTCTGGCAGGATTTCCTGGCCGTCGACCGGGGCCGCGACGATTGGCTGGCCATCGCCGAGCGGCACGGGTTGCGGTACCTGGTCGTCAGCCGCAGCCGCAATCGGCAACTCCTCGGTCACCTGGCCGGCAACACCCGCTGTCGGCTGGTCCACGAAGATCGTCTGGCCCTGGTGTTCCAGCTCAAATAGCCCGACTCTCTCTCGTCAACGGCGCGGCGGCTAGGGTGGTCAGCGCTACTTGAGTCCCTCGACGCGTTGGCTAAGCGGGGCCAGACTGCTGCCGTCGGCCAAGGTGTAGGGCTTGTCGCCAAAGTTGACGGTGACCTTCACGCCGTTGGCAAACTGCGTCTGCTGGACGCTGTGGTCCTCGGTGAGCCAGCGGTGGGAGAGCATTTCCACGTAGCCGGTCGCGCGGGCCACGGGCGTGGAGGCCTTGTAGCTCTGGACGAACCGGTCGCGGTTGTCGTTCCAGATCTTCTGGGTAAACATGTACATCGGCGGCGTGCCGTACAGCGCGTTCCACAGGTCGCGGCGGTCCCAGAGGCTCGGCAGCTTGTTGTTGTAGTCGCCCCAGTACCACTGGGCCACCACGCAATCGTGATAGACCAGTTCCCAGAGCGGCAGCCGGTAGAAGTGGCCGGTCTGGAACTTGGCCACGCGCTCGGGGACGTCGAGCACGGCCTGCATCGTGTTGCGTCCGGAGTCGGGCACGCGATACGGCCCGAGGCTCAACATCCCTTCAAAGTAATGGGCCACCGGCACGGCCGCGTCGTGGCCGGTCTCGCTCCCCGTGACCAGGCCGCACTCGTCGCAGACCACGCCCAACAGATCCATCTTGAACTTCCGGCTTTCCGTGCGCGTACAGGGATGGTCGGGCGAATCGCACTCGCGCCACGGCGAGGCGGTCGTCGTGTCGATGAACCGGCAATGATAGGGATGGGTCTTCAACTCGGCCGAGATCCGCCGCCGGGCGTAGTCGACCGCCTGCCGGTCGCACAACACGCCGCACGGGTACATTTGGCCGTCCTTCCCCTTCACCTCCCAGCCGCGGATCCAGTCGCCACGCTCGTTGAGCATCAG
>JBDKTH010000013.1:0-1993 GCA_039680305.1 Thermoguttaceae bacterium
CCAATCCTCCGTTCCACCGGGGCAAGCCCGGCGGGGACGAATCAGGATCTTTGACTGTCAGAACGGCCCACACCCATCTTCGCCGCCAACCGGGCAATCTCTTGATATTGAAAGATCACCGATCTACGATGGGGGGCGGGCGTTGACCGTTGTTTGAGGGGATAGGGAGAACACCATGACGACTCTGATTCGCATCCTCTTGGCCGGCCTCCTGCTGGCCGGCCTTCACGGTACGGCGACGGCGGCCGACGCGATCCGCGTCTGGGCGGCCGATCCGCACACCAAAATCTTCCGCGATACCAAGCCGGCCGAGCAGTCGGGCACGGTCGCACTCCGGGCGGCCCGCAATGAGTACGAGCCGGGCCAGATCGCCATTCGGGCGGCCAAGGCGTTGGACAAGGTGCGAGTGGAACTCTCCCCGCTGAAGCACACCGACGGGAAATCGACGAGCGCCGGCCACGACGTCTCGTGGAACTTCGTCGGCTTCATCCCGCTGAAGAAGAACACTGGTGGAGCGGACAAGATCCAGGTGCGGGCCGCGCCCTGCGAGATGCCCGATCCGCTGCTGGACACGCGCACGATGAACCTGCCCGCCGAGACGACGCAGCCGGTGTGGCTGACGGTCCGCGTGCCCAAGGAGGCGACGCCGGGCGTGTACCGAGGGGAGGTGGCCGTGGTGGCCGGCGATGCCCGGGCGGTCGTGCCGGTGGAACTGACGGTTGATCCGTTCGTTCTGCCCGACGCGCGACATGTGTGGGTGACCAACTGGTTCACGACCGGCAACATTGCCAAGGCCCACAAGGTCGAGGCCTGGTCGGAACCGTTCTGGGCGATGCTCGAACGTTACGCCCGCAACATGGCCGCCCATCGGCAGAATGTGGCCCTCGTCCCGTGGAGCCTCGTCCAGGTCACACGCGAGGAGAACGGCAAGCTCGTGTTCAACTACGAGCGGTTCGACCGCTATGTGCAACTGTTCGAGCGGGCGGGCGTGGGAGAACGACTAGAGATTTCGCACGTCGGCCATGCCAAGGGCGGCTGGGGCAAACAGTTTGAGCTGAGCAGCGTCAGCGCGACCGACCGCAAGACGGGCAAGGCCGTTTCGCTTTCGCCCGAGGAGGGCTTGCCTCCGCTCTTGGCCGACCTGGAGCGGCATCTCGACCAGCGCGGCTGGCTTGCGAAGTCGATGATCCACGTGGCCGATGAGCCGATCCTCACCAACCTCGACTCGTGGCACAAGCTCGCTGCGTTCGTCCACAAGGCCGCGCCCCGTCTGCGGCGAATCGAGGCGATCGAGACGATCGACTGTTCCGGCGGTCTGGAGGTCTGGGTGCCGCAGTTGTCGCACTTCGACCGCTGGCGCGAGGCCTACGAGGCCCGGCGCGGCGACGGCGAGTTCTGGTACTACATCTGCTGCAACCCGCACGGCAACCTCTATCCCAATCGCTTCCTCGACATCCCCTTGAGCCACGTGCGCGTGCTGCACTGGGTCAACTTTTCCGAGAAACTCGTCGGCTATCTCCATTGGGGCTTGAACTACTGGGGCAGTGATCCGTTCGGCACGCCCGGCGACGGCCTGCCGCCGGGCGATACGCACGTGATCTATCCGGGCAGCGAAGGCCCGCTCGACTCGATCCGTTGGGAGATCCAGCGGGAAAGCCTCGAAGACTTCGAATACCTGCACCTGTTGGCCGACCGCATGGCCGAGGCCAAGAAGCAGTTCCCCGCCGCACGCTGGCTCGATCCCGAGCGTCGGGCGATGGAACTCTGCCGCCGCGTGGTCCCGTCGATCACCACCACGGAACTCGATCCGGCCAAGATCCAGGCCGTGCGCCGCCAGCTGGCCGAGGAGATTATGGCCCTCGATCAGGCCCCAACGCTCCTGGTCCAGACCGACCCGCCGGCCGGCTCCATGCTGGCCCTCGGTCCGATCGCCGTCGAGGTGCGCGGGCTGACCGTTCCGGGCGCCAAGGTGAAGGTCAATGGGGCCGTCACC
>JBDKTH010001361.1:0-3728 GCA_039680305.1 Thermoguttaceae bacterium
GCGCTCGGCGTACGGTCGTCAGGCCCGCCCCAAACGCCGCTTGGCGGCTGCGCACATGGCTCGTGCTCCCGGCAGAGCATGGGGCAGGGACTTCCGGATCACGGAAACCATGCGGGGGGAGTAAACATAGGTGGCCCATACTAAACTGAACTACGTAGTCACCCCTGAATTATGCAACACCTCCCCACTTTCGTGTTATATCACTTACGTCTTTTCACGTAAATGTAATTACCTGCCTAACAGTCACTTGCGAATGTGCACCGCGACGCAAAATTTGCATCACAACACGTGAGGCTTTCCACAATTCTCTCCCTTAACCTGGGGGTAATCCGTGGAGTGCCGGCCGGCTGTGGAGGCGGCTTGCAGGATCATTCCCCCAGCTAGAGGAGACTGGCTCACGCGATCGCCCGTGCCCCTCTTTTCTTGAGACCTGGACGGAGCTTTGTTCCTGCGCGGGCCCTCAGTTCCAGGTCACCTTCTGGACGACGGTCCCCTGACGGTACTTCACCAGCATGCGATACGTCTGCAGCACTCCCGACCACGTGTACAGATCGCCCTCGAACGTCTTCTGGCAGGCGGGCGAGCCCCGGAGGCACTTGAGGAAGTCCCGCTTGCTGAGCTTCTCGCCCCGGGCCTCGGCGGCGTGCCAGGCGGCCTCGATCCCGGTGCTAGTGTCATCGTGGCCCCAACGGGCGCGAAGCTCCAATGGGATGAGCACGGCCGAGATCGCGACAAAGGCGAGCACCACGATCCGCACGATGGGCAGGCGGCGTTGCTTCGTTGCGGCAACAGCCCTCGTGGATAGGCTCGGTGGGTTGCTCATACACGGCTCGCTTTCCCAAACAGGGCGTGTCCGGACGTAGACGCCTACACTAGCGGGGAGCACCAAACGAGTCAAGCAAAGTAATCGGCGGCAAACGCAGCGCCGCGTGCCACTGGCGTGCCGCCAGTACCGTTCTTGAAGCGGGCTTGCGCGTCGCCTCTTCAACACACCGTCCGTCAGGCAACGAGAAGCACTGGCAGGATGCCCGTGGCACACGGGCGAGGATTTTGCCCCACGGCGCGAGAGTTGCACCCACATGAGCCATTGGAACGCACCAGGGGCACAGGGAAAGGAAGAATGCCATGGCGACCAAGAAGACTAAGTCCACGGCCAAAGCATCGGTGAAAAAGCGAACGCTGAACCCGCCCGGAGGCACGCAGCGCAAAACCCGGGGCGCCCCGCAGACCGATCTCGACCCCAAACGCCGCTTAGGGAATTTCGAGGGTGCTGGCGAGCACCCGCGCAAGGGCGGGCGCACGTCGGGAATCGTCGGCCAGACGACCAAGACGTTCCGCACGAACACCAAGAAGAAGGGCACGTAGGCGGCCGGCGAGGGAAGCCCTGATGCCGTTCCATCGGTTGCCGCAAGTCTTTGTTTAGCCCAGTCGCTTGCGACCGGAGGAAGGCTGGCGCTCGCGTCTGCACCACAACCGATTGAACGATATTGTCATTCGCGCCCGAGGACGGTCCGGAGGTGCATGCCGGTGTAGTTGTCCTCGATGGCGGCGACTTGCTCGGGGGTACCGGTGGCGATGATCTGGCCGCCCCGCTCGCCTCCCTCGGGCCCTAGGTCGATGATCCAGTCGGCCGTCTTCATCACGTCAAGGTTGTGCTCGATCACGATCACCGTGTTGCCCAGGTCGACCAGGCGCGACAGGACGTCCAAGAGCTTCTTGATGTCGTCGAAGTGGAGCCCGGTGGTCGGCTCGTCGAGAATGTAAACCGTGTTGCCGGTGTCGACCCGGGCCAGTTCGGTGGCTAGCTTGACGCGTTGGGCCTCGCCACCGGAGAGCGTGATCGACGACTGACCGAGCGTAATGTACCCCAGGCCCACTTCCTGGAGACTGCCTAAGAGCCGGTCGATCACGGGGAAGTTCTCAAAGAAGCCGCGGGCGTCGTCGACACGCATGTCAAGCACGTCGGCGATCGACTGGTCGCGGTAGAGGACTTCGAGGGTCTGCTGGTTGAAGCGTTTTCCCTGGCAGGCCGGACAGGTGACGTACAGGTCGGGCAGGAAGTTCATCTCGATCTTCTGCTGCCCTTGCCCCTGACACTCCTCGCAGCGGCCCCCTTTGACGTTGAAACTGAACCGCCCGGCCGTGTAGCCGCGCCGCTTGGCTTCACGCGTGCCGGCAAAGACCTTGCGGATCTCGTCGAACACGCCGGCATAGGTGGCCGGATTGCTGCGCGGCGAGCGGCCGATCGGGGTCTGGTCGATCTCGACGACCTTGTCGACCGGGCCGGTGCCGCGGAGGCTGGCATGGGGGCCGGGCTTGGGGGCCAGTCCGCCCAGCCGGCGAATCAGCGCCGGGCCGAGCGTTTCGTTCAGCAGGGAACTTTAGCCCGAGCCGCTCACGCCCGTCACGCAGACGAGCGTCGAGAGAGGGAATTGTGCCGTCACATCCTTGAGATTGTTCGTGTGCACCCCTTCCAGCACGATCGAGCGGCTCTTGGCGATGCGTCGGCGCTGCTTGGGTACGGGGATCGACAGCGAGCCGCCGAGGTACCGTCCGGTGAGCGAGGCCGGATTCTGGCTCAACTCGGCGGGCGTGCCCTGGGCGACGATCTGGCCGCCGTGGCGGCCCGCCCCGGGACCAAGGTCGATCAGCCAGTCGGCCCGACGCATGATCGCCTCGTCGTGCTCGACGATCAGCACGGTGTTGCCGCGGGCCTGAAGCTCGCGCATGGCATGGATTAACCGATCATTGTCGCGGGGGTGCAGCCCGATCGACGGCTCGTCGAGCACGTAGCAGACGCCGACCAGCCCCGAGCCGAGCCCGGTGGCCAGACGCACTCGCTGCAGCTCGCCGCCGCTGAGCGTGTCGGCCGGCCGATCGAGCGTCAGATACTCCAGCCCCACGCGGTCGAGAAACTCCAGACGGGAGGCGATCTCGGAGACCAGCGGATGGGCGATCGGCTCCTGGTCCTCGGCGAACGTGAGCGCGGCAAAGAACTCTCGCCCCTGCTTAACCGTCAACGCCGTGACCTGGTGGATCGCCTTCTCGCCGATGCGCACCGCGCGGGCCTCGGGGCGCAGCCGGGCACCGCCGCACTCCGGACAGGGCACCGGCCCGCGAAAGGCCTCGAGCCACTGCTTCGTGGTCTCATTGGTCGTGGTGACGTATTCCTTCTCCAGCAGCGTCAACAAGCCGCCAAACCGTTTCCCGTCGCCGCGGAGCAAGTGCTCAAGGGCCTTGGGTTTGAACTGTTCCAGCGGCAGCTCCCAGCCTGCGCCGGCCGCGCCGAGAGACTCCTCCATGCTCCGCCGATGCTTCTCCATGGCGGCCGCGGAGGCCTTTTTCCACGGTGCGATCGCCCCTTGGGCCAGCGAAAGGGCCGGGTTGGGCACGACCAACTCGGGATCGAACTGCAGCAACACCCCCAACCCCTCGCACTTCGGGCAGGCACCGTAGGGGCTGTTGAAACTGAACGTGCGCGGCTCCAACTCCTCGTAGCTGATCTTGCAGTTCGGACAGGCGTACTGGGTGCTGAACAACAGGTCGTGCCAGAGACTCTGCCCCGCGGGCGTCTTCTCTTCGTAGGTTGCCAGCACCAGCTCCTCGCCGTGCTTGATCGCCAGATTGATCGACTCGGCCAGCCGATTCCGGGCTCCCGCGCGCACGACGACGCGGTCGATCACCGCCTCGATGTTGTGCGACTTCTGGCGGACCAGTTCGGGCGGATC
>JBDKTH010000834.1:0-1976 GCA_039680305.1 Thermoguttaceae bacterium
TCTCGGTTTGCCTCGACCGCACGCAGCGACCGGGCAAGGACGAGCGACTGGCCCTGCACGTCGGCGGGCTCGGCCGGTACCATCCGCAGTTGGAGAAGAACTCGCACGTTCGCTGGTCCGTGCCGGAGGAGATGAAACCCGGGGACGAACTCGCCATTCGGATTCTCGCGGTGGGAGAATACGACGACCCCCTGGAGGTCCACCCCAGTCCATCGGCCGAGATCGAGGACCCGGTGTTTGGCCCGCTTTCCTACAACGTGAGTGCATGGGACGGCCAGGTTCCGTTCGAGTTCCCCCCGGCCCGCACCACGCACGTCCGCGTCCATCTTCGAGCGCCCGAATCGGGTCCCACGCAGGGTCAACGCGACGTCTTTCGAGAGTTCCTGTCTCGATACGTGGAATTGTGGCCCTCCATCGCATCGGCCCTGGGCCGCTGCCACCACCCCATGTTGTCGGTCGACGACGTGGCAAGGCACGTTCATCCGGTGATCTGGTTGTCCCTGTACGAGCCCGAACCAGAGCAAGTCGAATTGAGTTACCGCTTCGATCTGGACGCAGAACCACGACGGTCGTACCACGTGACGATCCGGGATTGGCAAGTGGTGGAAATCTGCTCCGTCGAGTGACCGTTGGCACGTTGGGCCAGAATATGAAGCCCTGCTTTCAGAATCTCGATATTGAGTGCTGGGAGCACTCCGGACGGCTCGGATTATTGCAGCCTTCGTTGTGTCTTTTTCAAGCGAACGTAAACGAGTGTGAGCCGCTTCTGCTGGCGATTGACGAACTGTGTTCGACGGAGCCACCAGCCAAGCGCACACTGACTTTCAAGCCATGCCAGCGTCCAAGAGCTTGCACAACCGGCCGCTTGATCCTGCTGGCCGAAAGCGACGAGCTTCGTCAGATGCACATATCGCGCGAAGGTGCTACGGTAACCATTGAACTGACGCCCGCAGGTCTACGAGCGATTCGCGAGGCAGTCGAAAGGTGGCACGAGGGTAACGACGACTTTGGAGTCGCGCCGAGGTGGAAACGAAACAAGCGTCGAGAGCTAGGGAGCAAGGATTTGGCGTCCGGGGAACTCTGGTTCTGGGGACCGTACTACGCGGGTCCGTAGATGGCGTGGCAAAACGGTCGGGCCTCGACGAATATGGCGTCGGCCGCCCCTCCCGTTGGCAGAACGAGGTTTGATGACTCATGATCCGAATCGAAGATCCGTTGGCGGTGTTGGTCTTCTCTGTCCTCTTCGTCGCCGGGCTTGTCGTTCTTCCTGCCATGAAGACGGGCCGGATGCGGGTGACGGTGGCGAAAGCGGCTTCCGTGATCCTGGCGCTGGGCATCTGCGCCTACCACGGGAGCTTCGCGCTGATCCTCTTGTTCCTCTGGCCGCTCTCGTTCATCTGGTTTCCGGAATTCTGGGGCAACTACACGGGGTTCCTGCGCAGCCCCTACATCAACCAGAAGTCGCCGCCGGTGCTCATTTCGCTTCTGGGCTGGTTCTTCCTCGTTGCGTTCCTGCCGCTGCTCTGGTGGATTGGAGGACGATAGGGTCGTGGGAAGGGACAGGCAATCAAGATGGCGGACCTCGCAAGCTCGGCCCGTCCTACAACGCTGTTTCAAAGCGTAGCAATTCCAGTCCCCTCTCCCTTCGGAGAGGGTTAGGCTGAGGGGAATTGCCATGGTCCGGCTGTCGACAGTTCCCCTCACCCCGGCCCTCTCCCGGAGGGAGAGGGAGTTTTGGAGCAGCGTCCGAAGATGAATTCCGGCGGGACTCGCGGTTACTTTGACTTTTCCGCGTCGATCAACAGGCCTTGGTAGCCCGCGGGGATGACGAGCGTGCCGTTGTGCTCCGCGATAATCCCGGGGTTGCCGTCCAACTGGATCGAGCGGAGAAGCCGGGGGGATTCCGGGCGCGAAACGTCGACCAGGCTGACCTTGCCCCAGAAGCGGTCGCTGACGTAGAGGCGGTTGCCGTAGAT
>JBDKTH010000581.1:0-3943 GCA_039680305.1 Thermoguttaceae bacterium
GTCCTCGGTCACGCCGCGGGGCAATTCTTTGGCTGCCCCGCATCACTCGCCTTCCCCCCCAAGCCTGGCGGTGCCATCGGAGTTCTTCGGTCCCTCGACCGGCTATGGCCCTGCGACACCGATCGGCACGTCCGTTCCCAAAAATTAACGCCCTCACTATTTGGCAGCCGGGAGTAAGTAGGTGCGGTTGACGGTTTGACCGCGCCGCTTAGTCCAACTTCCTTGAGGGACTGGGTGTGGGCGGTTCAAACGACGGTTCGTGCTCTCTGCTACTGACGGTCCAAGAGCTCAGCGTGAAGAGCCGGCTATCGGTGGCAACCATTCATCGCCTGAAACGGCAGGGGAAGATCCCCTTCTATCAGCCGGCGGGCAAACGCGGAAGACTCCTCTTCCCGCCCGACGCGATCGAACGGGCGGACCAGGCGACCTCCTCTTCTGCCACGAAGGATTCGCCAGGCGATGCCGGGAATCCTTCGCATCTTTCCGGGCCGCGTCCGGCCTGGATGAACACTACCCCCATCCCCTCCCACGAGGATCCCCACCATGCCACGTAAACCCACGCAACCTTCGATTGCCTGCCAGTTCTTCACCTGGCGGCTCTTTCGCCGTGACGGCGTCTACTATGCCGACGCCCGCGGCGGCAGGTATGACCTGGGAAAACACTCGCTCGGCACCCGTGACCGCGACGAAGCCGTGGAGCGACTGAAGCTATTGGATCGCCAGAAGGCAGTCGAGGTCGGCCTGGCCGGTCCCGCGTTGCTCCAGCCCGTTGAGGCGATCTCGCTGGCCGACGGCTGGAAGCTTTTTCTGGAATACTGCGAGCGCAGCCCTGTCCTGGGCGGCGTCTCCCCGGGGACCGTCAAACGCTACCGGGCCGTCCGCGACAAGCACCTCAAGTTCTGTAGCCGTCATGGCATCACGACCTGGAACGAATTCGATAAACGCGGGCTTGAGCAATACGCGAAATGGCTTGGCCGCAAGTATGCCGACCGGACCGTCTACTTGGAGGCAACAACTCTCAAGACAGTGAACGGTTGGCTCATTGACAACCAGAAGCTCCCCGCCGAGGCCAAGCTCTTGTACAACCTACAAAAGCCCCAGGGCACGGACACCTACTGCTATAGCCGCCAGGAGGTGGCGGCCATGATCAAGCACTGCACGGACGCTCCCGGCCTGGGCTGGCTGGGCCATGTAATCCTCGCCTTGGCCCATACGGGGATGCGGATCAGCGAGTTGGCCGGCCTCCGTTGGTCCGATGTGGACCTGGAGGCCAACGCGATCCGCGTCATGGACGAGCGGTCGAGCAAGCGTCGCAAGGCGGCGGGCACGGCCCGCACGACCAAGGGGCGGCGTTCCCGTGTGATCCCGATCCACACGCGTCTGAAACACCTCCTCAAGACGCTGGAGCACCAGCCCGACGGCTACGTCTTGCACGCGCGACGCGGGGGCCGGCTCCACCCGCGAAATATCCTGCACGACTTCATCCAGGAGGTGATCGAGCCGTTGAAAGAGAAGTTTCCCACCTCTCCGGGCGAGATCGGCTTCGAGCATGGGCGGATCCACAGCTTCCGCCACTTCTTCTGCAGCCAGACCTTCCTGGGAGGGGCCTCGGAAGGGGAGATCCGCGAGTGGCTCGGCCACGCCGAGAGCAAGATGGTCGAGCTCTATCGGCACTTGCGGAATGAGGACGCCCAGCGGAAGATGGAGCAGATCGACTTCACCGGCCCCGAGGATTCCGACACCCCTCGGGCTGGTAATTCCTAACCCGGTGTCGGTTTTTTGCCCCCGCGTCCGCAACGGGCCGGGCAACAGGTAGATCCGTGACCAAGACGAGCACAGGGACGACCAGCAACCTCAGGGTAATCGTGGCCTCCAAAGCCATGACCATCCCCCTATTGATCGGGCGGGTTTGTCCCAGTGTTTGTCCCAATGACTGGGACAAACGCAAAACGCCCTTCGCAAGTTCTTCTCTTGAAGTCACTTACGAAGGGCGTTTCGAACCGAAGCGGAGAGGACAGGATTGTCCTGGGGCCTTCTTCGCAAGTCCTTGATGTTCCGCGATCTACGACGCAACTCTCGATTTTGCACGGTCTTGCGTTTCTGTGGTTACTTGTGGTTGTCTGTGGTTGTTTGGGGTCGTTTGGCATTGATTTAAGCACAGTTTCAGCACACTCAACCAATCGCCATTTGCCCCTAGCGCAGCACAAACGATCTCACTCCATTGCCCGGGGACGCCTCCTGTTTACACGGCGAGGCCTCCCCGGGCTTGCTCTTTTGCCCTTAACGCAGCTGAGGCCCACTGCGTCCATTTCGATTGGTGCGTCGTTGTCTCAGGGCTAGTACTGACCGCAATCCCTACCGTTTCTTTTCGCAAGTTGCACAAGGAGGTGCACGATGTCGTTGAGGTTTTCCCCCATCGTCCCCAAGAGTCCGGATGGCATCCTTCGCGTCGTGGCCATCGGGCGTGTCTCGACCCCTGGCCAGAATATCGAGAACATCCAGGCCTCGTACGAGTACAACGACGAGTTTCTTCGACGGATCTACAGCGGCCCAATGAACGTGAGGTATCTCGGGGAACGCGGCAGCGGCATGCTCGTCGAGCGGGAAACGATCCAAGAAGCGGAGGCGTTGATCGACAGCGGCCAGATCGACCTGGTGATCGCCGAGGATCTCAGCCGAATGTACCGCAACCCTCGCTATCAATACACGTTCGTCCAGAACGCGGTGGACATGGGGACGCGGGTCATCTGCATCGGCGATGCGCTCGACACCGCCGATGAGAACTGGGAGGTGGCACTTGGCGCAGCCGCCCTGCGTCACGGCCTCTATATCCCCGACACGCGCCGACGCGTTCGTCGGACGGCCATCCACAGCTTTCATCAAGGAGGCATGGTCCAGAAGGTGAGGTTTGGCTACCGAAAGCTCTCAGTCGAAGAAGCGGCCTCGGGCCAGTTTGGCCCGCCCTGCCTCCGCATCGCCAAACTCCCCGAATGCACCCCGATTATCTGCGAGATGAAGGACCGAATACTCGCGGGCTTGCCCTATGCGGCTGTGGCCGAATGGCTGGAAGCCGAGGGGATCCAGCCGGGGCCCTATGTGACCAATGGCCGCTGGACAGGCAGACTGGTGGTCGAAACCCTGGAAGATCCTCTCCTCAGCGGCCTGCGGACCTTTCGGGACACCATTTGCGAGCCGATTTATCGGACCGGCAAGCACCGCTCGCGCAGGAATGGCGAGCCGGAAACGGAGCACTGCCCCTCGCTGGCGCACCTGACTCGCGAGGAGCACCAAGAACTTCTAGCCGAGATCGCCCGACGCCGCGAGCGTTATCCGTGCAAGCGAGGTCGCGAGAACAATCGCTACAACATTCCCCGGCGGCGGAGCACCTGGCCGGGACAGGCGGTCCAGTGCGCCGTCTGCGGGGGACTCATGCATGTCATGGGGCACCATCTGAAGTGCCAAAACTGCCTGCCCCGCTCCAGTCACGCTTGCTGGAATCACGTGCAGGTTCCCGTCGCGTTGGTACGAGAGCGCGTCCTCGAATGGCTCGTCGCGCACGTCGACGAGTTTACCGGGCTAAAAGGCCAGCTCATCGACGCCGCTTGGCAGGAACTGGAACGCGCACAGCGGCTTCGGATTTGGCGGGACGACGACCTGGGTCGGCAGATCGCCCCCCTGGAGGAAGAGGCGAAGAACCTTGCACGAGCGATCGCGCAGGGGGGCGATTTGGAGGCCCTCGTCAACGAGTCCCATCGCGTCGACGCCCTGCTCAAGGAGCTCCGCAAGAAGCAGGCCATCCAGGCAAGCAAGTCGGTGGATTCGGCATCTTTTGACTCACGAGAGGATGTGGAAAACCGATTCCCCGAAGCATTGACGCTGGTCGCCCGCACGTCATTTGGGTTTGCCGACCTCCTGCGAACGCTGTTCCCGAAGGTCGTCGTCC
>JBDKTH010000876.1:0-1884 GCA_039680305.1 Thermoguttaceae bacterium
TTTCGGGACCGTGACATTGGGGGGCGTTCCAGCCGATGGACTCAACTCCTGCACAAGCAGGTTGCGGAGGATTTCTGCGTACTTGTCGAGAGTCATTCCAGAGAAATCTTCTCTCTGTTCGGAATACACACAGACGTAAAGGTCCTCCAATGGCGCCGATGCTTGGAGGCGGGCGTAAGAGGCCCCCTGATCCTCATGGCCCTCTTCCCAGCCAGCGGGCAGGGCAAGTCGTATGTCACCCTCGGGACTAACCAGATCCTTTGGAAGCCCGAGGTAATACGCCTGGATGGCCGGCACAAGCAGCGCGATACCGAGGCCCGCGATTCCCAGACAAAACAAACGGGTGGCTAGTCGTCGGAGCCGAGGAGGTGGGGCGGGACGCTGTCCGAAGTGGATCAAGTATCTGTCTAGTAGACCGTACAGCGTCAGCGGTAATGCGACGAGAAAGAGGAGTCCCGCCAGCGGAAACGCGAAGGAATGGCTGGGGCTTACTCCAAGGAGCAACAGGACGGCGTGGAGGCCAACGGCGGTGAAGGCCGCGCCCCAGCACAGAAACGCATACCACAGCCATGGCCTCGGCAACGCTGGGGGGGATTCACAGCCTGTCCTGGGCAGCTCTGCGCCCAGCGGTTGGCCTCGATGCTGCGACAAGCCCGGAGGCTGTATTACAGGCGGCGATTCTGGTGCCGCAGTGTTTTGTCTTGGTTGCCCACAGCGCGGACAGGCTACGGCGCGATCACTGATTTGGGCACCACATCCGGGGCAGGCGATTAAGGTCATAGGAATTCCTTTCGATGAAGTCAGGGCACGGATGAGCCGGACGGCTGGGCGTCCTGCGCAAGCATGGCTTTCAGTTTCACGACGTAACCGTAAAAGAGAACAAAGGAAAGCCCCGCAGCGAGCGCGGCCAGTGTGATCTGCACGCCGCACAGCCAGTCGTAGACGCCGTGCAAGACCGCCGCGACCAGAAGCCCTAGCAGGAACAGGGCCCCCCATCGTCGACCAGTTGCGAAGGCGGTTGCTACGAAGTATGTCAAGGTCCCCGACCATACGGCGTGACAGAACACCAGCGATAGCGATCTTAGGATTGTAATGACCATCGCCTCCTGGACACCGCTGATCAGGCCATCGACGCCGCCGGAGGTCGCTTGGTCATACGACGCGGCAACGGCCAGATTACCGTAAGCGAGGTTCTCAAAGGCCGCGAATCCGAGCCCAGAGAAGACGCCGACAAGAACGATGGTCAAGGGGTCGGCGTCAGATCGTTTCCACAACAGGTACGCGATCACAGGGACCGCCTTGCAGAATTCCTCCCACACGCCGACTTGAAACACGAACCCGAACAGGGAAACCGTGTGACTGGGGCTCGACGGCATGGCCATCAGGGCGGCAGGGAACGCACAGTGCGCCATCGCCGAATACGCGTTCATGCCGATGAGCCCCGTGAAGAGCATTGCGGCGGCCGGCAGCCGCCAACCTCCCTCATGCTTGAGCACGAAGAGCTTGAAGATCACGCCCCACATCGCCGCGAAGAACAAGTCAAACGCCGTCAGTTGTGCCTCGGTGTCGGACAACGTGACGATGAACAACGGAACCACGCCAAGCAGCGTGCAGGACCAAAAGACGATGTCCTTGGTCATCGCTGCCAAGTTGGTGTTGTCAATCGGGAAGACCTCCCTGCGAAGGTCCATTTGCCGAAAATCTCGCCAGAGTGTGAGAGCCTTCGCCTGGCCAGCCCCAAAGGCCTTCCTGCCAAGACTGGCCGGGGCAGCGGCCGACTCGGCCTCCGCTTTGAGGGATTGCTGAGCTGTCGGCGAGGCGGGCGGGGGCGATGAAAGCGGATACCCGCAGTGGGGACACGCTGTCGCCTGAGCGAGGATGTTG
>JBDKTH010000318.1:0-2640 GCA_039680305.1 Thermoguttaceae bacterium
TGCAGGATCGCCTTGTTCTGCCGCTCAAACCCCGGGAGCCAAACGCCGCCTGCGCCCACCTCCGCATTGCCTGTGCCGTACGTGCCCACGTGGGTCCCTGGCAACGCCGCGGTGCCGTTGTCCACGACGCTCGGCGAGGTCGTGTTGGGCGTCGTTTCGTTGAGACGGTAGTAGTGCGTGGGAGAGAGCGACAGGGTCGTCGTCGCATAGCCGGGCGAGGTGAGTTGCGCTCTCACGCTGCCCGACAGGACAACCGCAATCAACAGACCGCTCACGATGTCTGATCTTATGTTCACTACGGTGTCCCTCATACGGCAGAAAAACCCTGCAGTCGGCACAATCTGCCCGATTGATAACGTCGCGACGGGGTGAAAATACACGCAAAAAAAGGGAAAACAGCCATCCCCCCCGCCAGCTGACAGAAGTCGGCGTCTCGGACGGCCGGGGATAGTTGACCGCCCCTGGCTGCGCGGTATGGTGGAGGCTAAGAAGGTTGGCGTTTGCACATCCCATCACGGGCAGGAGACGTACCGATGTTCGAAAGTCTGAGCCGCAGTTGGAATTTTGCCATGACCAGCTATCGGATCCTGGGCCGACATAAGCGACTGGTCATCTTCCCCCTCTTGGCGACCGTGGCCGCCGCACTGGTCCTGGGAAGCTTCGTGGTCCCGCTTTGGCTGACCGGTCTGCTCAATGAGTGGCTCGACGACGCGAAGGGCGCTGAGGGACTCAGCCGCAACGTGGCGATGTACGTCACCTTGTTCCTGTTCTACTTCTGCAACTACTTCGTGATCGTGTTCTTCAACTCGGCCCTGATCGCCTGCACGCTGCAGGTCTTCCGCGGCGAGGAGCCGAGCCTCGACTACGGATTAGCGATGGCCGGCAAACGGCTGCCGCAAATCCTCGGCTGGGCATTGGTTTCGGCCTTTGTGGGCGTGTTGCTTCGGGCGATCGAGAACACGAACAAGCGGGCCGCGGAGTTGATCGCCGGGTTGCTCGGCACGGCCTGGACCGCCATGACCTATTTCGTCGTCCCGGTGATCGTCCTGGACGGCGTCGGCCCGATCGAGGCCGTCCAACGCTCGCTGCGCACGCTCAAGTCGACCTGGGGCACCGCGCTGGTGGGAAACTTCTCCCTGGGCCTGGTCGGCATCCTGATCCTCCTGCCCGTCTATCTTCTGGGAGTGGGGCTGATCGCGCTCAGCATCATGTCGGGCCAGCCGTGGGCACTTGTTCCCGGGATCGCCGTCGCCCTGTTTCTGTTCGTCCTGGCCTCAGCCGTCAGCAGTGCCGCCGGGACCGTGTTTACAGCCCTGCTGTTCAGCTACGCCACCGGCCAGACGCTCCCCGCCGACGTCGACGACGCTCTGTTCGCCCAGGCCTTTATGACAAAGGCCTAGCAAAAGCGGGACAGTCCACACATTGCTCGGATCGCACCGATTTGCGGGAGAAGCAGGGATTTCGTCCTGCCCCTCCATCAGATGGTGCGATCATGCGTCGGTCTTCACTTCCGAAAGCAAACGCGCGGGACGGAAAACTGCGTGCTATGTTTCGTTAGCTAGTTCTCCGGCGGGGGCTTAACAGGTCCCCAGCCGGTCCCGCCAACGAAACACGCAAGTCCCACCCTCGGTGGTCCCACCATGGTCCCACGCTCCCGCCCGTGTCGTGTCAACGTGTTTGTCGCCGGCCTTCTTGTCGGATGCGCCGGGTTGCTCACCGGATGTCAGGAAACCCCGACCGAGGCGGCACCGAGTGCCTTGTCGGTCACGGTGAGCCTGCCGTTGGAGCGGGAAACCGCCGAGTATGAGGATTTCACGGGCACGACCGAGGCGGTGGAATCCGTGGAAATCCGCGCCCGCGTGACTGGATACCTGAACAAGGTCTGGTTCACCGAAGGCACGGAAGTGAAAAAGGGCGACCGGCTGTTTGAGATCGATCCGCGGCCGTTCCAAGCCAAGTACGACCGGGAACGGGCCCAGATCGAGGTGCGTCAGGCCGACGTGAAGTTCCGTGAGGCGGAACTCACGCGGGCCAAAGGCCTCCTGCCCAAAAACGCGATCAGTCAATCGGACTATGATCGAGCCGTGGCTGCCTATGAGCAGGCGGCCGCCAGCCTGGCGGAGGCCCGGGCTGCCGCCGCAGAGGCGAAACTCGAACTGGACTTCACCGAATTGTTCTCGCCGATCGCCGGGGAGATCAGCCGCGCTCGCGTGACTCCGGGGAATCTGGTCAACGCCGACCAGACGTCGCTGACCAGCGTGGTCTCCTTGGATCCGATGTACGTCTACTTCGACGCCGACGAACGCACGGTCTTGGACGTCGCAAAGGCGGTGCGCGATGGTCGCATCAAGGTGCACGAGGGGCAGCGGTCTCCGGTCTGGATGGGGCTGGCCAACGAAGAAGGCTTTCCACACCAGGGCGTGCTGGAGTTCGCAGAAAACCGCTTCGATACCACCACGGGCACGATCCGGTTGCGGGGCGTGTTTCAAAACCCTCAGTTGTCCGTCGGTGGCCGTATGCTGATGCCCGGCCTGTTTGTCCGTGTCCGCGTGCCCCTCGGCGAGCCGTACCAGGCCCTGATGATCGCCGAGCGGGCGATCGGGACCGATCAGGGGCAAAAGTACGTGCTTGTGGTGAACG
>JBDKTH010000160.1:0-2725 GCA_039680305.1 Thermoguttaceae bacterium
CCAATCCGTATACCAGGAGATTGTTCCGCAACAGGGCTGCTGCGCCCACGGCGCGGTACTTGACTCCCCGCAGGGCCAAGGGGATCAGGGCCACGATCACCAACGCGTTGAAGATCACGGCGGAAAGGATGGCGCTGGCGGGCGTGGCCAGCCCCATGACGTTGAGCTTGGCAAGCACCGGATACGTCCCGACAAAGGCCGCCGGGATGATCGCAAAATACTTCGACACGTCGTTGGCGAGACTGAAGGTGGTCAGCGCGCCACGGGTCATCAGCAGCTGTTTGCCAATCTCGACGATCTCGATCAGTTTGGTGGGATTGGAGTCGAGGTCCACCATGTTCCCTGCCTCCTTGGCCGCCTGCGTGCCGGTGTTCATGGCCACGGCCACATCGGCCTGGGCCAAGGCGGGGGAGTCGTTGGTGCCGTCCCCGGTCATCGCCACCAATCGCCCGCCGGCCTGGTAACGCCGGATCAGGGACAGCTTGGCCTCGGGCGTGGCTTCTGCCAGGAAATCGTCCACGCCGGCCTCCGCGGCAATGGCGGCCGCCGTCAGCGGGTTATCGCCGGTGATCATCACCGTCTGGATGCCCATCTGACGCAACTGGGCAAATCGATCCCGGATGCCGCCTTTGACGATGTCTTTGAGATGGATGACGCCGAGGGTTTTGGGGCCCTCGGCGACGACCAGGGGCGTGCCGCCCTGCTTGGAGATCCCTTCGACGAGTTGGCGGACCGTGGCCGGGAACTCTCCGCCCCGCTGCCGTACGTAGGTTTCGATCGCATCGGCCGCCCCTTTGCGGATCTGCTGGCCATCGCAGTTGATGCCGCTGAGTCGTGTTTGAGCGCTGAAGGGGATGAAGGTGGCGTGCATCTTCTGCACATCGCGCCCGCGAAGTCCGTACTTCGACTTGGCCAGGACGACGATGCTGCGTCCTTCGGGCGTCTCGTCGGCCAGCGAGGCGAGTTGCGAGGCGTCGGCCAGATGAGCGGTCTCCACGCCGTCGGCCGGCAGGAATTCCACGGCCTGCCGATTCCCCAAGGTGATCGTGCCCGTCTTGTCCAAGAGCAGCACGTCCACATCACCGGCCGCCTCCACGGCGCGGCCCGACATGGCGATCACGTTGGCCTGGATCATTCGGTCCATCCCGGCGATGCCGATGGCCGACAGGAGGCCGCCGATCGTCGTGGGGATCAGACAGACCAACAGGGCCACCAGGACGGTCACACTCACGGGCGTGCCGCGGCCGGCCGCCTGAACGCTGTAAAGCGAAAATGGCAAGAGCGTCACGCACACCAGAAGAAAGATGATCGTCATGCCGGCCAAGAGAATGTTCAGCGCGATCTCGTTGGGCGTTTTCTGGCGTTTCGCCCCCTCGACCATGGCAATCATCCGGTCCAAGAACGTTTCGCCGGGATTGGCCGTGATGCGGACCAGCAGCCAGTCGGAGAGGACGCGAGTTCCCCCCGTCACGCCACTGCGGTCGCCGCCGCTCTCGCGGATCACCGGAGCACTCTCGCCGGTGATCGCGCTTTCGTCCACAGAGGCAATGCCTTCGATGACCTCGCCGTCGGCGGGAATGTAATCGCCCGCTTCGACCAGCACCACCTCGCCCGTACGCAATTCCGAGGCAGGGACGACCTCGATCACGTCGGACATCGCGTGGAAGGACCGTTCGGCCTCGATATACAGCGGCGGGCGGCGGAGGCGTTTGGCCGCCACGGTCGTGCGGGCACGGCGCAGGGTGTCGGCCTGGGCCTTCCCTCGGCCTTCCGCCATCGCCTCGGCGAAGTTGGCAAACAGCACGGTGAACCACAGCCAGAGAGACACGCTCAAGATAAACCAGGGCGATTCCGCCGTGCTTCCGTAGAGGGATTGTACGAACAGTCCGGTCGTCAGGAGACTGCCCACGTACACGGTGAACATCACCGGGTTGCGCAGTTGGTGGCGGGGACTGAGTTTCAGCACGGCGTCCAGGACCGCGCGGCGGACAATCGCCGGGTCGAAGAGGGACTGCTTCTTGGGATGACTCGTCATGGGTTACTCCATCAACTGCAGGTGTTCCACGATCGGCCCAAGGGCCAAGGCGGGCACGAACGTCAAGGCTCCCACGAGGATCACCACGCCTACCAGCAGGACCACAAAGAGAGGCGTATGCGTGGAAAGTGTGCCGGCGCTGGTGGGCGTCGCTTTCTTGCGAACCAGGGAGCCGGCGATCGCCAGGACGGGGATCGCCAGCCAGTAGCGTGCGACCAACATCGCCAGCCCTAGGGCGAGATTGTAGAACGGCGTGTTGGCGATGAGTCCCGCAAAGGCGCTGCCGTTGTTGTTCCCAGCCGACGAAAAGGCGTAGAGCACCTGGCTGAAGCCATGGGGACCGGGATTCGTCATGCTCGCCGTGCCCCAGGGGCCGACGACGGCAGTGGCGGTGCCGGCGAGCACGACAAGCGGCGGAATCAGGATCACCAGGGCTGCCATCTTCATCTCGAACGCCTCGATCTTCTTCCCCAGGTACTCAGGCGTGCGCCCGACCATCAGCCCCGCTACGAAGACCGCGATGAGGGCAAACACCAGCATCCCGTAGAGCCCACTGCCCACGCCGCCGAAGATCACCTCGCCGAGCTGCATCAACCACATGGGCACGAGCCCTCCCAGCGGCGTGTAGGAGTCGTGCATCGAGTTGACACTGCCGTTGGAGGCCGCGGTGGTGGCGGTCGCCCAGAGCGC
>JBDKTH010000152.1:0-2933 GCA_039680305.1 Thermoguttaceae bacterium
GTGGGGTCGGTCGGCCCGGCCGGCTTGACCAGGTTCGGGCTGCCCCCCGACGGATTCATCTTCACCTGGTCAATGCCGCCAAAGGGGTTGGGCGGCACGGTCCCCGGCTTGAGGAACCAGCGGCGATTGAACACGTGTTCCGGCGCCTCGACCGTCGTAAACGCGAGCTGCGCCGGGCGCAATCGGCTGGCGGCGCACCGCACCCCGTCGACGATGCGACGCACGAAGAAGCCGGGGTAGTTCTTGACCTCCGGCGTGAACGGGAACTCCCCCTTGCCGGCCAGCGTCGCCGAATGCGTGTGCACGGCCGAGATCAACACGTTCTGCGACGGGATGCCGACCTCCTTCTCAATGAGGTTCCTCGCATTACGGCACAGACCGGCATCGAGGAGCAAGAGATCGAGAACCACCAGGGCCAGCTTGGTGTGCCCATCGTCGAGCACGAGACAGCGCGCGTGCAGTTCGTCGTGGACATTGGTCGACGGAAACGGCAGAAACCCGCCCACGATGGGCGAGCCCAGCGCCGGCGTAATGTTGCTCGTGGCTGCGCCGGCCCGGAATCCGGTCGCGGTCGGCGTGGCCGCCAGAACGGTACTGCTCATCAAGCAGACAACGATGCCAAGAAGACAATGTCTCACGAGTGGGCCTCCTGAATACGGACCAATGAAGCGAACCTCAGACCATGGAAGCACCCTCAATGTACGCCGGCGCCACGCACAAATCCACTCCCCTTGCCCCAAGTGGGTTGACTTAGGGCCCGTCAGCGGGCGACAATGTCTCATTCCGTTGCACCTGTTCACCCCAAGGAAACACACCATGCTGCGAGCAAGTCTCGGGATACTCATCCTGTCCATGTGCCTGTCCGCAACGGCCAGCGAGAATCTGTCGGTCCTCCGACCGGTCGCGACCAAGGAAGCGCTGATCAACCGGGGCATGGGTTGGGTGCATTTCCATTATTCGAACCGGCTCTGGGCCTACGGTGGGCTTCAGCCTCCGGGCGATACGCTCGACTGGTTCCCCGGCTGCTCGACGATCTACTTCCGGATCCCCTGGTGCTATCTTGAACCGGAAGAAGGAAAGTTCCGCTGGGACCTGATC
Source organism: Thermoguttaceae bacterium (assembly GCA_039680305.1). GTDB lineage: Bacteria > Planctomycetota > Planctomycetia > Pirellulales > Thermoguttaceae > JBDKTH01. The sequence continues at coordinate 1,099 of JBDKTH010000152.1, forward strand.
GACTCCTATGCTCAGCCCTGGATCGATCGGGGCAAGAAGATCGCCTTTCGCGTGATCGCCAGCGAAGACCGGTTCGCCTACGCGACTCCGGAGTGGGTGAAGAATGCGGGGGCCAAAGGGATCTACTATCATTCCGGCCAGAAGTACAGCCCCGAGGCCAAGCTCTGGGATCCGATCTTCGACGATCCGGTCTTCCTGGAGAAGCTGGGCAACTTCCTCTCGGCGATGGCGAAGCACTACCAGGGGAATCCCCATATCGCGTTCATCGACATCGGCTCCTTCGGCTTGTGGGGCGAAGGTCATACGGGCTATTCCTCTAAGCTGAACCAGGAGCAGACCAACAAGGCGGTGAAGCTCCACATTGACTTGCACAAGAAGCATTTCCCCGACACGTTGCTGGCCATCAGCGACGACGTGGCCGGCCCAACCCGGCCGGGCGCCAGTTTTCCCATCACCGACTACGCCTTTTCCCAAGGGGTGACGCTGCGCGATGACAGCATTCTAGTGGGGAAAGCGCCAAAGCAGTGGCATCATGCGGAGATGGCCCAGAAGTTCTGGCCGACCCTGCCCGTCATCCTGGAGCACGGGCACTACGATTGGCTGGTGCTGCATGGCACCTGGGATCAGGAGTTGCTGGTCAAGTCCGTCGAAGAGTACCACGCCAGCTACCTGTCGCTCCATGGCTGGCCCAAGGCGTATTTGCAAGAGAATCGGGACGCGATCGACAAGATCAATCTTCGACTGGGTTATCGCCTGGAACTTCGCGAGGTCCGGATGCCCAAGTCCGTAAGACTCGACCAGCCGTTCACCATCCAGACCACTTGGGCGAACGTCGGCGTGGCCCCCTGCTATTGCGGAGGAAACCTCGCCGTCACCTTGAAAACGGCAAGCGGCGATATTGCCTGGGTGCAGTGCGACCCGACGTTCGATGTCAAGTCTCTCGCCCCCGCCGCCTTGGGCGAGGCCAAGGAGACAACGCACACCGCTTCCTGCCGCGTCGGAATCGTCACTCCGATCCCGACGATCAACGAAGGGGTGATCCTGCGCATGAAACAGCGAGGCACCTATCCACCGTTTGGCGACAACGTCCCGACGCTACGACCGGGGACGTACAGCGTCTATATCTCGGTCGGCAAGGCCGACGGCACCCCGGTCATCGCCCTGCCGCTGGCCGGCGACGATGGAAAACGCCGCTACAAGATCGGAACGATCGAGGTGAAATGATACGTATTGGGGCCGCGTCCTGCCGCCCGTCTGCTTGGGCGGAAGCGGGCTGATCCTTGGATGCTCCCGGGGCGTCGGATGCGTCCTGGAGGTCACCTTCCCGTCCTCCTGTCAATCGTGGCATCCCGGCCTATACAGTGGTATGATGGGGCGACCGCAAGACGCATCTTTCCCAGAAAGTACTCACGCTATGATCCCAGGTCACAGCTCACGCGAAGCGAGGAACGACATGAAGCAGGACCGCCGGAATCGCCGGGCCTCCTGGCCGAAGGTCCTTCCCTTGGCAGCCTGGGCAATGCTTGTGCTGCCCTGTTGGGCGGAGCCGAATCGCTTGAACCTGGTCGAAGAGCCCAGCCCGTGGAGCGCCGGCGTCGATCGCGCCGGCGCGAAGATCAGCCTGGCCAAGGCCGACGGCCGCCTGGCGGTGGACGTAAGCGCGGACGGCGGCGCGGAAGATTTTCCCAAGGCGCGTTTCCAGTTCGCCAAGCCGCAAGACTGGCGACCCTATGCGCGGGTCAACTTGCGTCTGCGCGTGGTCTGCACCGACCCAAACGTTCGCCAGAAGAGCATTGCTCTGGTGTTCTACGACGCGGAAACCCGGCTGGCCGACT
>JBDKTH010000345.1:0-10217 GCA_039680305.1 Thermoguttaceae bacterium
TGGTAACGATAGGCGACCATGATAATGAGAACTGGCCCCCAGTCCGTATTCAGGACGTAGTGCAGCGAGAGCGAACTGCTCGATATCTCCGAATACCCTACCAGCTCAAGCTCCTCGACGCCAATACGGGCAAGAAAATCGCACACCCTTTCGTAGACCGCAGGATCCACGTGTCGATAGGGTTCCCAATTGGAACGGATGACAATCTCATGCGCCGCCTCCGGCCTGCGTTCCACGATCGCCGTGACAAACTTCACGCACATGGCGTGATAGTCCTCCAGCCCTTTCTCCTTGAGGAACTTGGCGGCGTCGCCCGGCGGAGCCTCTTCGGCCCGGGCGGTCGTGCTCAGCACGACCAACGCCGCCAGCAATGCCATCGCTCGCAGGTGCGTCATCTCTCACCCCCTTGTGCTTGTCTTCGTTGCGGACTCGTTCGCTTCCTTCGCCTTCTCGTCCTGCACCTTCTTCTCGTCGCGATGGATGGGCACGACGAGGCTCTTGGAGAACTGGACAACCCCGTTCAGCCGTTCCAGAAGTTTCTCTGCGTTGCCCTCCATGGACCAGTAGTAGGTATACCAAGCGTCCTGGTAACGCTGTATTGCCATCGTAGTGAGCGCGGGGCCGCGGTTGGTGTTCAATACGTAGTAGAGTGTGAACGCCTTGCCAGAGATCTTCCGGTATCCCACCAACTCGACGTCGGTGACGGAGTAGCCTGCCGCTACCATACCACTGGAGATCCGCGTCAGTGTTTCGAGGGAGTTCTTTCGAAATTCCTCCTTGATGGAGGGCAGGATGGACTTGTCGAGGATCTCCATCGCCGTGCCCGGTTTGCCGGCGATCATTGCCGAGAGGAAATCCACGCTCGTCGCATGAATGCCCTCGAGGCCGTTCGCCTTGAGGAACTTGGCGGCGTCGCCCGGCGGAGTCTCTTCCGCCCAGGCCGCCGTGCCCAGCACGACCGATACCGCCAGCAATGCCATCGCTCGCAGGTGCGTCATCGTTCAACCCCTTCCGTGTCTGCTGCTGTGGGAGACCGGGCAGCGTCCCTCGCTGCCCCATGCCCCCCCACATTATCGTTGCTGTCCCCCTCGCTGCAAGAGCGGTTCCACAACAGGCGGTCAGGGCTGAGTTTGGGACGGGACGTCAACGAACGGTGCGATTGACGGAAAAAAACTGGAAATTGAGCCAGCCGATCTGCTAACCTCATGCGTGCAGAGATGGGACGTGGTTCTCAAGGGCTGCATCAAAACGGCCTCTCCAGGCAGGAGAGGGGACTGGAATTGCCACGTTTTGGAGACGGAGGGGCAAATGGTGCGTTTCGCACTCGACCATTCCGAGGGAACGGTTCAACACACAGGTGGATCGGTCGCCGTGCGCGCCTTCTCCCTTCGATGCCCGTGCTTCGCACACCCTACCGCTCCTGCGAGAAATGCCGGACCGTCGATAACGGTTCTCGCCACAAGAGGGGATGATTTTCGGGGACGGCGGTCAGCCTTTTGCGACATAGCTCAAGGGAGTTATGCAGTTACGTTCGGCGACATGTGGCACAACCTGTTTGGAGAAAATAACTTACGATCATACGAAAAACGCCGAATGTTTCGACCATACGCTAAGTCGACGCGCATGAAGAAACAATCGCTCTACCTGTGAGGGGTTCGGAAAAGGGAGCATCAGCATCAGAGGGGGGTGAGCGGGCGAGGAGCGAGATGAAACCCATGGCAGCCCTCATCCCTCTCTAGGAGGAGAAGGGAAGGCGGAGCTGCGGCGGGCGTGCTTGAAGCATTGCCGCTAGGGGCGTATACTGTGTGGTTTGTCGGCCATCTCCATCGCCCGGGTTAGGTAGCACGAGCGTCCGGTGTCTCGGGGAGCCGAACAGCGCGGCAGCGGAAGTCAAACGCAACTTACCATTTTTACGACTATATTCTCGCGAGGAGACCCACGGCCATGACCATGGACAAAAGCCTAAAGGTCCGTCGGGGCATGATCCGCAGTCGGAGCGTGCTCACCCGTGCGGAACGGATCAATCGGCTCAAGGCCTCGGACCGCTGGCAAGACGGGGAGACCAGCCCCTACGGCCTGCCCAAGGTTCGAGTCTACAAGCTCTCGATGAAAAAGAAGAAGAAGAAGAAGGAAGAGGAAGAAGGCGCTGCCGCCGCTCCGGCTGCCGGAGCCAAGCCCGCTGCCGCCGCCAAGCCTGCCGCCAAGGGCGGAAAGAAATAGGTGCCTGCCATGCGGGTCCACCTGGAATATGGCCGGACAGGGCTGGAGGTGGATCTGCCCGACCAGAACGTGGTCAAGTGCCTCGGCTACAAGCCCGGCACCCCACTTGCCGACCCGCAGCAGGCCGTGTGGGAACAACTGGCTCGGCCCAGCGGCACCCCGCCGCTGGCCGAGTTGGCCCGTGGCCGTCAAAGCGCCTGTGTGGTGATCTGCGACGTGACCCGGCCGGTTCCCAACCGCATCCTTCTCCCACCGATTCTCGAAACGCTCGAAGCGAGCGGCATCCCGCGCGACCGAATCCTGATCCTCGTGGCGACCGGTCTGCACCGCCCCAACCTCGGCGAGGAACTCGTCGAGATCGTCGGGCGCGAGATCGCCGATGCGTATCGCATTGAAAACCACGACGGGCGCGAGCTCTCCCAGCACACCTATCTGGGCGACACGCCCCGCGGCGTGCCGGTCTGGATCGACCGCCGCTACGTCGAGGCCGATCTGAAGATCACCACCGGCCTGATCGAACCCCACTTCATGGCCGGCTTCTCCGGCGGACGCAAGCTGATCTGCCCGGGGCTGGCCGCCTGGGAGACCGTCAAGGCCTGGCACAGCCCCGACTTCCTCGAACACCCCAACGCCCGGGCGGGCGTCTTGCAAGACAACCCGGTCCACGAGGAAAACACCTGGATCGGCCGCCGCGCCGGCTGCGACTTCATCGTCAACACGGTCTTGGACGCCCAGCGGCAGATCCTCAAGATCGTGGCCGGCGACATGGAGCAGGCCCTTTACGAGGGCGTCGACTTCGTCCGCGGCTTGTTGATCGACACGATCCCCGCGCCGGTCGACATCGTCGTGACCACCTCGGCCGGCTATCCCCTCGACACGACGTTCTATCAGTCGGTCAAAGGCATGGTCGGCGCGATGGAGATCGTCAAGCCGGGCGGAACGATCATCCTGGCGTCCAGCATGACCGAAGGGATCGGCAGCCCCGAGTTCCAGCGGCTGTTCGAGGAGAATCCCAGCCTCGACATCTTCATGGAACGGATTCTGAGCAAGAAGTACTGCGTCCTTGACCAATGGCAGCTGGAGGAGATGGCCAAGGTCCAGCGCAAAGCGAACATCATCGTGGTCACTCAGGGTCTGCCGCCCGAGACGCTCCGCCGGCTGTTCGTCGAGAGTGCCCCGAGCGTCGAGACGGCCGTGGCCCAGTGCCTCGCCCAGTATGGCTCCGACGCCACCATCGCCGTGATCCCCAAGGGGCCGTACGTCCTGGCAACCGTCGGCTGACCGGCCCTCAGGGCTCAACCTATTTCTGCGCGGGCCCTATTCCCCCGGCCGCACCAACTCGAACCGCAACGTGCCGAACTCTTCCCCTTCGCCAACGCAGCGAAACCCGAGCTTCGTCAGCACGCGAACCGACGGGTTGGGTTCGAGCATCGTTTGGGCCACGACCGACGCGACTTCGGGGTGCGAAAAGGCCCAGCCGATGAGCCGGCCGACCGCTTCCGTGGCGTAGCCGCGGTTCTGGTATTGGGGCAGCACGCTATAGCCCGTCTCCACCGAGCGGCCCGCCCCGACCGGCCCCGTGAACCCCGTGCTGCCGACCAGCACCGGTCCTTTGCCGGCGTCGTCCTTGAGGACCACGTACCACATCAGCCAGCCCGCTAGTTCCGGGGCTCCTTCGACCTGCTCGAGAAAGTACGGCAGAGCATCGACGAGGGTCTCCGGTGGCCAATTTTCCGGCACTCGCACGCCCAGCAGTTCCGCCAGTCGCGTCCGGTCGTCAAGCTCGGCATGGAGCATCGCGGCGGTCGCCGGCCGCAAGATCAAGCGTGGGGATTCAAGCATGAGTCGGTCCTTTCGTGGCACGCATGCCCTCCAGTCTACCAGGCATAGCCCAAGGAGTGTACTCCTGCCCCGTCCAGAACTGACTTGGAGAACGTTTTTTGGCGCCTTGTCAGGGGGTATATAATTCCCTGCATTGAGAACGCTCTGAGAGCGGCAGCGTCGACTGGGGCCGAGGTGGGTGCAATGGCCAACTACAAGTATCTGATCATCGGCGGTGGCATGACGGCCGATGCGGCCGTGCATGGAATCCGCCAGCTGGATCCCGATGGGACGATCGGCCTGATCGGTGAAGAGACCCATCCGCCCTACAACCGGCCGCCACTCTCCAAGGGCCTCTGGAAAGGCCGCCCTCTGGAGAGTATTTGGCGTCCCCGTGCGGTCGAAGAAGCGATCTTCCACCCCGGTCGCCGCGTGGTAGCCCTCGATCGGGTCAACCAACAAGTCGTCGACGAACGCGACGCTGTCTACACGTACCAGAAGCTCCTGTTGGCCACCGGCGGCACGCCCCGCCGCCTTCCCTTTGGCAGCGACGCGATGGTCTACTATCGCACCTTGAACGACTACCACCGCGTGCGGGCGATCTCCGAGCAGGGCTCGCGGTTCGCCGTAATCGGCGGCGGCTTCATTGGCTGGGAGATGGCTGCGGCGCTGGCGGCCAACGGCAAGCATGTGACCATGATCTTTCCCGAGATCGGCATCGGCGGTCAGCGGTTTCCTGCCGAGCTGGCCTTGTTTCTGAACGACTTCTACCGCCGCAAGGGCGTCGAGATCCTCGCGCAAGACACGGTCAACCGGATCGAGGCCTACGACCCCTCGCTCTCCCTGACGACCGAAGGCGGCCGGCGGCTGATCGTTGATGGCATCGTGGTCGGGATCGGTATTGAGCCGAATGTGGATCTGGCTCTCGATGCGGGGCTCGCCGTGGAGAACGGCATCCGGGTAAATACCTCCCTTCGCACGACCGATCCCGACATCTTCGCGGCTGGCGACGTGGCTTCCTTCTACAACTCTGCCCTGGATCGCTACCTCCGCGTAGAACACGAAGACAACGCCAACACAATGGGCCAGCTGGCCGGGCAGGCGATGGCGGGCGGGAGGGTCAGCTACGACTATCTCCCCTTCTACTACTCCGATCTCTTTGAGCTGGGCTTCGAGGCGGTCGGCGAGTTGGACCCGCAACTGACCACGGTGGCCGACTGGAAAGAGCCGTTCCGCGAAGGCGTGGTCTACTACCTGCGCGATGGGCGCGTGCGCGGCGTGCTCCTCTGGAACGTCTGGCAGCAGGTCGAGGCCGCCCGGGAACTGATCACCTCGCCCGGCACCTTTCAGCCCCGGGAGCTTCGCGGGCGAATTCCGGCTTAGGGCCAATGCCGTTCAATCGGTTGTGGTGCAGGCGTGAGCGCCTGCCTTCCTCCGGTCGCAAGCGATCGGGCTAAACAAAGACTTGCGTCAACCGATTGGGTGGCATTAGGCTTCGGCTCTTCCCGCCGATGATGGTCGTTGCTATCCTCATAGAATGAGGGCCGACCCCGAACATTTCATCTCCACAGGAAACACGCCATGCACCAACCCATCGACCGACGAGCGTTTCTCCAGGCCGGAGCCGTGGCTGCCATTCTCGGGGGGCTCGATTCACAATCTGGCATGGCGGCCTCGGGAGCCTCCCCGGCCACCTACCAGGAGCCGGCACGCGAGGTGCCCATCGCCGAGCAGGCCGACGTGGTCGTTTGCGGGGCGGGGCCGGCCGGAGTGGCCGCCGCCATTGCCGCCGCCCGCCTGGGGGCCAAGACGCGGTTGTTGGAGGTCAACGGTTGCCTGGGCGGCGTCTGGACCGCCGGCCTGTTGACCTGGCTCCTCGACGCCGACAAGCCCGGGGTGATGCAGGAGATCCTGGCCGGCCTCCAAGCCCGCGGCGCGTCCATGCAATACGGCCGTCCCAACGTCCATCCCGGCTACAACATCGCCTATGACACGGAACCGATGAAGCTGCTCTTGGAGGAGATGTGCCTGGAAGCCGGCGTGAAGATGCAACTCCACACGCGCGTCGTGGCCGCCGTGCGCGGCGACGCCAACCGGCTCACGCTCGCCCTGACCGAGTCGAAGTCGGGCCGGCAGGCCTGGGCCGGCAAGGTCTTTGTCGACGCCAGCGGCGACGGCGATCTGGCCGCTCAGGCCGGCTGCCAGTTCGACTACGGACGCGAAGGCTCGGGCCAGTTGCAGCCGATGAGCGTGATCGCGCTGCTGGTTGGCCTCAAGGTCGATGAGGTGACGCCGTTCGTCTGTGGCATGGGCGAACGAAAAGGCGCACCGCATCCCAAGCAGCGATTGTTGGACGAGATGCGGCGGGCCGGCGTCGCGCCCTCCTACGCCCAGCCGACGTTGTTCTGCATCCGCGACGGCCTGTTCTGCCTGATGGCCAACCACGAGTACGGCGTCTCGGCCACCGATGCCGCGGCAATCACCGAGGCCACGCTCCGCGGCCGGGCGGAGGTCCACAAGCTCGTCGACGCCCTGCGGGCTCTGGGCGGCATTTGGAAAAACGTCAAGATCGTGGTCACTCCGGAACACATCGGCGTGCGCGAGGGACGGCGGGTTCACGGGCTGGCCCGCGTCACCAAGGACGACCTGCTGGCCGGCACGCGATATGACGATGCCGTCTGCCGCGTGACCTTCCCCGTCGACGTCCACTCGACCGATCCGAAGAAAGAAAAAGGGATCATGCGTGAGGGCGTGCGGGCAAAGCCCTACGAGATCCCCTATCGGGCCCTGATCGCCCGCGACGTCAACGGCTTGCTCATGGCCGGGCGCAACATCAGCGGCGACTTCCTGGCCCACTCCAGCTACCGCGTGACCGGCAATGCCGTGGCCATGGGCGAAGCCGCCGGCGCGGCCGCCGCGATCGCCGCCAAGAGCGGACGCCTCCCGCAAGACGTCCCTTGGAGCGAGATCCGTCAGGTTATCGAGAAGAACAGGAAACCATGCGAGTCAAAGAGCTGATCGAGCTTCTCGGGCGTTTCAATCCCGAGGCCCCCGTGCATCTGTCGCTGAGCCTGCCGGGCCGGGTGATCTCGACCCACGAGAATCTCTGGGTGGCCGATTACGGGGGCGGACCGCAATTGAACGCGGCCCTCGACTTCCAGCAGTTTCACATCTACGTCGGCTGCGGCCTGGAGCAGATGGTCCAGCCCGTGCCGCAACAGGCGTATGTCCCACCATCTCAGGCCACGCCGCACGCACCGGCCCTCGACCTGGGGCAGTACGACGATGCCGTAGTCGCCGCCCGGGTGCGTGACTTCTACATCTACCATCACAAGCTCAGCGAACCACTCCACGACCCGGCCTTCGACTACGAGCACTGGATCCCGCCACGGACCACCTCGGGCGAGTACAACGAGCATATCGCCGAGATCCTCCGGCAGAAGTTGCTGGAGGAGTGAAGGCGCGAGAAAGAATCGAGAGGTCCGTTTCGGATTCGTCCGGCGCGGCGCCAAGACTCCTGGAGTGACCAAAGATCATGTCCGATGCCGAAACCACCGTCGCTCAACTGCGGCAGATCGTCGAGACGTTTGTCGCCGAACGCGACTGGCACCAGTTCCACACGCCCAAGAACCTGGCCATGGCGATGGCCATCGAAACGGCCGAGCTGATGGAACACTTTCAATGGCTCACGCCGGAGCAGTCGCGGGCGTTGGCCGATGATCCGGACAAGCTCCGGGAGGTCGGCGAGGAAGTGGCCGACGTCTTGTGCTACATCCTGGCCATGGCCAACGAGCTGGGACTCGATCTCTCCACGGCCGTGCGTGACAAGATGGTCAAGAACATCCGCAAATACCCCGCCCCCGAATACCGCGGCCGCTTCGGCCCAGATGCTCCGGGGATTTGAGATTTGAGATTTGAGATTTGAGATTTGGGATTTGGGATTTGGGATTTGAGATCCGGGATTCGGGATTCGGGATTCGGGATTGGCCGAGCCATCCACGATCCACTACATCCGATCCACGACTTCGATCCCCAGGAGTTCCAGGCCCTTGCGGATCGTGCGGGCGGTCAGGTCGCAGAGCAATAGACGACTGCGGCGGACCTCTTCGGGCTCGGCCTTGATCACCGGACACTGCTCGTAGAAGGTGCTGTAGCGATCGGCCAAGGTGAACAGGTAGCTGGTCAGTTGATTGGGGCGATAGTCGGCCACGACCAATTCGATGGCTTCGCTGAATCGGAGCAGTTCCAAGCCCAGGGCGCGTTCGGCGGGCGTGCTCAGCAGGATCGGGGCGCCCGAGGCACGCAGGGCGTCGATGTCGACCTTGCCTTTGGCAAAGATGCTCCGCACGCGAGCATAGGCGTACTGCATGTAGGTGGCCGTGTTGCCATTCATGGCCAGCATCTTGTCGTAGCTGAACACGTAGTCGCTGGTGCGGTTCTGCGAGAGGTCGGCGTACTTCAACGCGCCGATCCCCACGATCTCAGCGATCCGCTGGCGTTCTTCGGCCGACAGTTCGGGCCCGTCGGGCTTGGTGTCGTCGTTGGCCTTGACCACCTCGGCCGCGCGGCGGACCGCTTCGTCCAACAGTCCTTCGAGGCCCACCGTATCGCCCGAGCGGGTTTTGAAGGGCCGGTTGTCCTCGCCTAGCACCGTGCCGAAGCTGACGTGCTGAAGCTCCACGTCGCCGTGGCCCATTTTCCGGGCGGTGGCGAAGAGTTGCTCGAAGTGGAGCCCCTGGCGGAAGTCGACCACGTAGAGGATCGCGTCCGGATGGAAGGTCTCCATGCGGTAGCGGAGCGTGGCCAGGTCGGTGGTGCCGTAGAGGAACGCGCCGTCCTTCTTGCGGATGATCATGGGCGCATCGATCCCGTCGAGGAAGATGCAAATCGCCCCATCGCTCTGCCGGGCGAGGCCCTTGTCGATCAACTCCGCGACCAGCGGCCCGAGTCGGTCGTGGTAGAAGCTCTCGCCGAGCGTATGGTCGAACGTGATCCCCAGACGCTGGTAGATCCGCTCCATCTCCGCTTCGCTGTGGGGAAGGAACTCACGCCAGAGACGCAGGTTCCCCTCGTCGCCCGCATGCAACTTGGCCGTCTCTTCGAGCACGGCCGTGCCGATCGCCGCGTGCTCGGCCGCCAGTTTCGAGAGGGCCGGATCGTTGTCTACCTTGGCCAGCTTGGCCTTCAGTTCCGCAATCGCTTCCCGGCTGCCGGCAACGGCCCCTTCCAGTTTCCGGACCTGTTTGGCGGCGTCTTTGGCCTGCTTGCCGGTGGCGGCCGCGGCCGCTTCACGCGCCTGGGCCAGTTCCGCTTCCTGGGCCGCCAGTTTGTGCTCAAGCGGCTCAACCTGCCCGCGTCCTTCGTGATAGTCCATCAACTGGCGCACGCGCCGATACAGCCGGGACAACTCCGCCACGGGCGTCTGGCGGTACGCTTCCGCGTTGAGGAAGTGCTTGTACCCGTAGATGATCATGCCGAACTGGGTGCCCCAGTCGCCGATGTGGTTGTCGCTCACCACGCGGTGGCCCAAAAACCGCAGCACGCGCACCAGGCTATCGCCGATCACCGTGGAACGGATATGGCCGACGTGCATCGGCTTGGCCACGTTCGGCGCGGAGTAGTCGACCACGTACGTCCGCGGCCACGCGACCGGAGCCACGCCGAGCCGCTCGTCATTGACGGCTGCGGCCAGCCGCTGGGCGAGCCAATCGTCGCGGATCCGCAGGTTGATGAACCCCGGACCGGCGACCTCCGGCGTCTGGCAGAAGTCGCCCAGATCGACCCGACCGACCACGTCGGCGGCCACGTCGCGCGGCGGGCATCCCAGTCGCTTGCCCAGCGGCATGGCGAAGTTGGCCTGGTAGTCGCCAAACTTCGGGTCCTGGCTCTGGCGGATCATCTCCAGAGCTTCTTGGCGCTGGTGCGAATCGGGGACCAGGCCAGCGAGGGCTTGGGAGAGGCGGTCCTGGAGTAGCAGCAAAATGCTCATTGGTCGTTCTGCAAAAAAAGCGGAAGCGAGACGCAAGGTCACACGGATAACGGATAGCCGAGCCGGACGCAAGCGGGGCGGTCGCTCAAGAGACGCAGGCACGGCGCCCGCGGCCATTAACCCTTTTGGGGGGGAGGCTCATGGCTCTCAGTCGACTCGGCCTTTTTTCCGGGCAGCGGCACCTGTT
>JBDKTH010000278.1:0-2171 GCA_039680305.1 Thermoguttaceae bacterium
TACACGAACATTCCTTATCCCTGGGGTAAGCCCAATCCGCCGCTGGTGCCGGCCGACAACAACTCGGTCGGCTCCTATCGCACCCGTTTCACGTTGCCCGACACATGGCAGGGCCGCCAGACGCTGATCCGCTTCGACGGCGTATCGTCCGCCTTTTACCTGTGGATCAACGGCCAGATGGTCGGCTTCAGCAAGGACAGCCGCACTCCGGCCGAGTTCAACATCACCAAGTACGTCAAGCCGGGTGAGAACCTGCTGGCCGTCGAAGTCTACCGCTGGTCAGACGGCTCCTACCTGGAAGATCAGGACTTCTGGAAGCTCAGCGGCATCTTCCGCGACGTCGCCCTCCTGTCGGTCGCCGAGTTGCACGTGCGCGACTTCTGGGCTCGGCCCGAGTTGGATAGCCAGTATCGCGACGCCGAATTGAAACTCAACGCCAAGGTACGCAACTACGCGGCGGCCGGCAAGCAGTTCACCTTCGAGGCCGTGCTTCTCGATGAGAACCAGAAGCAAGTCGCCGGTCCGCTTGTGCAGTCGGGCAAGGTCGATGCCAACGGCGAAGCTTCCTTCGACCTCTCGTTCAAGGTCGCCAACCCCCAGAAGTGGTCGGCCGAGACGCCCAACCTCTACCCGCTCGTGCTGACGCTGAAGGACGCGGCCGGGAAGGTGGTCGAGGTGCTCTCGTCCAACGTCGGCTTCCGCAAGGTCGAAATCAAGGACGGCGAGCTCTTGGTCAATGGCCGCGCCGTGCTGTTGAAGGGCGTCAATCGGCACGAGCACGATCCGGACCTCGCTCAGGCGATCCGGACGGACTCGATGATCAAAGACATCCTGCTCATGAAGCAGAACAACATCAACGCCGTGCGCACCTGCCACTACCCCGACCAGCCGATCTGGTACGATCTGTGCGACCGTTTTGGGCTCTACCTGATCGACGAGGCGAACATCGAGTCGCACGGCATGGGCTACGATGCTGCCTCGCTGGCCAAGAAGCCGGAGTGGCTGGCCGCCCATCTCGATCGGACCGAGCGGATGGTGGAACGCGACAAGAACCATCCGTCGGTGATCATCTGGTCGCTGGGGAACGAGGCCGGCTTTGGGGAGAACTTCGTCAAGACCTACGAGTGGGTCAAACAGCGGGATTCGAGTCGGCCGGTGCAGTACGAGCGGGCCGAATGGGACCCGCACACCGACATCGTCTGCCCGATGTACGCCCCGCCTGCGGAATTGGCCAAGTATGCCAGCAAACCCCAGACTCGCCCCTACATCCTCTGTGAATATGCCCATGCAATGGGCAACTCCACGGGCAACCTGTGGAAATACTGGGAGTTGATCTACAGCAAGAAGCACCTCCAGGGCGGCTTCATCTGGGACTGGGTCGACCAGGGGCTGCGTCAGCCGCAAGACCGCAAGCCGAACAGCCTCTTCCTGCCGGTCGCCCCGGGCCAGAAGACCTTCTGGGCCTACGGTGGCGATTTCGGTCCCAAGGGCACACCCAGCGACGACAACTTCTGCTGCAACGGCTTGGTCTCGGCCGACCGCAAGCCGCACCCCGGGCTCTCTCAGGTCAAGAAGGTCTACCAGTTCATCCACGTCAAGCCGGTCGAACTGGCCAAGGGGATCGTGGAGGTGAAGAACTGGCATGACTTCACCAACCTCGCCGATATCGCCACCTGCACCTGGCGAATCACGGCTGACGACCGCACGCTCCAGAGCGGCGAGTTGGCCGATCTCAGCCTGGCCCCGCGGGCCAGCCAGAACGTGACGATTCCCTTCAAGGCAATTCAGCCAGCGGCCGGCGTCGAGTACTTCCTCGACTTGTCGTTCGTCCTGAAACGCGACCTGCCGTGGGCCAAGAAGGGACATGAGCTGGCCTGGGAGCAGTTCAAGCTGCCCCTCGCGGCGCCGGTGCCTGAACTGTCCCTGGCCCAGATGCCCGATTTGCTCGTCGGCGAGGACAACGCCAAGGCCACGGTAGGATCGATCGGTTTCAACCTGACGATCGACAAGAAGTCGGGCCTTTTGACCTCTTGGCAGTACCGCGGAACGGAGCTGATTCAAGAGCCGCTCCGCCCGCACTTCTGGCGGGCCCCGACCGACAACGACCGCGGGTTCCAGATGGACAAGCGGTTCGGCATCTGGCGCGACGCCGGCTGGAAGGTCAAGGAAGT
>JBDKTH010001081.1:0-1558 GCA_039680305.1 Thermoguttaceae bacterium
CGCTCTTCTATGCCGAGGGGAAGTGGGACTTCCACCTGGCGTCGTTTGCCGAGCTGCCGGAAGGGAGCATCGTCTACCACGTTGACCAGGGCGACATCTTCAAGGCCCATCAGGTACTGGGCGAGAAGTTCTGCATCAGCGGCGGCATTCCCAACGTCCTGCTGGGCACCGGCTCGCCCGACGACGTACGCCGGTACTGCAAGGCGGTGATCGACGGCGTAGCCCGCGATGGGGGATATATCCTCGACGCCAGCGCGATCGTGCAGAACGACGCCCGGGTGGAAAACCTCCGCGCGATGACCGATTTTACCCGCGAGTACGGTGTCTACTCCTCGGGCACGCTCGAACCGTTGCCGCAACCGGCCGTGGACGGAAAGCATGTCTGCGACCCGCGGCTGCATCCCGTGGCGGAAGAGACCCGACGCCTGCCGGGCGTCTGCCTGCCCTGGGAGGAGAAACGCCGGCAGCTCGGACCGATTCCGGGCGACGAGGCCTTGTGCCGTCGTGTCTGGGAAGACATCGACAGCCTCGCCTACCTTTACGTGTGGCAGATACTGCTTTCCTTCTGAGAACCTGATGACAACGGGAGTACGACCGATGGGACGCACCAAGGTCAATCGTCGCGGTTTCCTACAACGCTCGCTCGTCGGTCTGGCCGGCGCATGGGCGGTACCCAGTCTGATCCCTTCCTCGGCACTTGGACTGGCGGGGACCGTGGCGCCCAGCGAGCGGATCCGGCTGGGCCTGATCGGCTGCGGCAATCATGGGATCCACTGGAACCTCCGCCAGATCTTCCGCTACAGTGATGCCCAGGTCGTGGCTGTCTGCGACGTGGATGCCAAGCATCTCGAAGAAGGGCAGCAGGCGGTCGACCAGCATTACTCCAAGAGCTTTGGCAAGGACTACAAACCGTGCGCCACGCATGGCGACTTCCGTGAACTGGTGCGCCGGCCGGACATCGACGCCGTGGCCAACTGCACTCCCGACCATTGGCACGTGCTCCCGGCCCTGATGGCGGCCAAGTGCGGGAAAGACGTCATCTGTGAAAAGCCGCTGACGCTGTTTGTCGAGGAAGGCCGGGCCCTTTGTCGGGCGGTGAAGGAGAACCAGCGGGTCTTTCAGACGGCCTCGGAGAACCGGTCGATCGACGTCCACATCCGCCTGGTCGAACTAGTGCGTGGCGACGTGATCGGCAAGCTGAAGCACATCGAGGTCCGCCTGCCGATGGGCAACACCAATATGCGGATCGGCGGCGCGGGACGCGGCCTGTTCGACCTCCGGTCGCCGGAGGACGTGCCGGCCGAGCTGAACTACGACATGTGGCTTGGGCAGGCCCCTTTGATGCCCTACATTCCGGCGCGCGTCCATGGAAACTTCCGCTGGAACCTGGCCTTTTCCGGCGGCGTGCTGACCGATTGGGGCGCCCACCTATGCGACCTGGCCCAGTGGGGCCATGACTCAGAAGACTCCGGGCCGACGGAGGTGGAAGGCAAGGGCGACTTCCCGCCCCGCGACGCGGTGCACAACACGGCCGCCACCTTCGAAATCCATTACCGGT
>JBDKTH010001018.1:0-2700 GCA_039680305.1 Thermoguttaceae bacterium
ATCAGCGTCATGAGTCGGTTCATCACTCGCGGTGCTCGTTCGAGGGCTGACGGACGTGACAGTCGCTCAGGATGCGTTGAACGGCGGCGAGGCGATCTGCGGGCAGGCTGTCTTGGAAAGAGATGACCACATGATGTCTCATGGAACGCGCAAGCGAGTTGAGGACGTGCAGTCGCTGAATCTCCTCATCGCTGAGGGCTCGGCGAAACACAATGCGGTTCTCCTCCCCGAACGGCCAGCCGCCGATACTGCCGGCCCATCCTCCGAGGTCGAAAACAACCGCCAGTGCCTCGCGTGTGCTGGCGTGGAACCGATAGTAGTCGATACCGCTGGCCGCGATGACGAAGAGAAGGGCTCCCCACAACCAGATCCGCCAACCGACGCGGGAAGTCCGTTCTGAAAGAAGCTTCGTCATACGTGTGTAGACCTGGACAAAAGGATTGGCCGGGCCGTCAGCGAATCTGATCCGGCGAAGCCCGGTCTTGCGGCAGGTCGCTGTTCGGCACCGAACTCTTGTGGAGTTGTTCACGTTTCTCGGTTGCGAGGAGCTTCTGTTGCTCCTCCAGAAACGCGTCCCATTCTGCGGCCGGAATGTGCTCGCGATTTCCGTACACGAAGGTGACGATATGGCCCCCGCCGGATAGACGTTCGCCGTTGTGCCCAAGCCCCTCCTTGTCCCAGAACAAAGCCAGCTTGCCGTTGGAATCCTTGCGCAAGCCTTCGACGTAGTTCCAGCCGCACGTATTCGCGTCCAGCAACTGGCCTCGCTGTAGCAGTTGCCGCACAACGTCCGTGGACACATCCCTGCGGTGGAGTAAGTAAGCGTACTCCTGGCCGGACTGATCCAGCGAGTGCACCAGACTTATCGAGGCCTCGGGTGTTGCCTCGCCCGATGGAAATGCTCCCCCATGTTTCTCCGCATACTCGAACAACGCGAACCAAAGCATCGAATCGCAGCGGTGCTCGCTCCCCAATGGGTAGTTGTTACGATATCGGGCGCAGAGAGCGGCTCCCAAGATTCCAAGAACGACCGGAACAATCGCAAGTTTCTTCATTGCTGTCTCGGCCTGGAGGGCACTATTCCATTGGTTGCTTTTCGGTTCGTCCACTTGCGTCGTTGCTGAAGAACGTTTTGATCACCCGGAACGTTTCTTCTCGATGAGAAAGAAGGAAGAAGTGGTCCCCGTCAAGAACATGGAGCTGAAAATGCGGTAGGCGCTCAGCGATTTTGGACGCGAGCGACTGGACATGTGCGATCCGAAATCCAGAATCCTGCCTTCCATTGACCATGAGGATCTTGAGGTCTTCTTTCAGAGCCGGCACGATCCGAAGAGGCGGGGCCGAGGCGATCGAAACGTAACAGGAAAAGCGATCGGGCTGTGCGTTGTAGAGCCGGAACCCTGCCGAGCCGCCTCCGGAGATCGCCATGAGACAAGGCTTGCCGATCGATAGCGAACGCCTCCGCTTCACGTCCTTGTACATGTCGTCAAGGTATTGCATCGTGCCATCATGCCAACTGGCACTCCATGAGGGCAGGAGGACGACCGCATCGGGGAACTCCTCCTTGAGCAGATAGGCGTAGAACAGGAAGTTGCCGCCAAACCCATGAAGGAATACGATCACCCGTGTATCATCGGTGACCTTCTCCGGATAGTACGCGAAGTAGTGCCCCTGTGAGGGCCGCTCTTCGGCCAGGCAGTATGGCAAGGCAGAGTGGATGTTGTTGAAGAGGGTGTCCGAGGAAATACTGCCGTAGACGCGATCCAGGCTCGCGTAAAGCCCCTCGGTCTCCTTGGTGGTAAGACCGACCTGGGAATGACCGATCACGACCACGCTCTTCACCGTAATGCTTTCCGGCAGAAAGGCTCCACCTGCCTGAAAGAGCTTGTAGCCCTCGGCAAATCGCTTTGGCACCCGAAATGGCGGTGGCAGCGATCGCGTCGGAAAGCTGCACGACTCAACCCTGCCGCCTGTTTGAGGATCACCGATGACTTGGCCAGCCAGGGCCGCCAGCACGAATATGGCGGCCAAACACCTCGTGAGTGAGATCATGCGGCTACCCCTGTACACCGAACGCTAGTCGATCGCGTAAGAGCGACTCTGGTGCCTATCCTACCCACTCCAAGGCTCCGGCCGCAAGCGGCCGGGCTAAACGGAAGACGAAGCACGTGTCGGTCGGGGCTTGGGCGATGGGACCGGGAGAACCGGGCGAGCGATCAGTCGCCGGGGCGTTGGCGGCGCTGCTGGTACTGACGGCTGGCGTTTTCCAACGTGCGACGCTCGCGACGCGTCAGGCTCGCCTCGCCTTGCTGGTGGATCTTTTCCAGGATCCGGTCGACCTCTTCGCTCAACGCCTGGGCTTCGTCGGCCTCGCGGTCGTCGCGATCGCGGTCCTGGTCCGCGTCCTGATCTGGATTATGGACCCGCAGACGGGGACGGGACTTGAGCCAGGCTAGCGAGAACCGCTCGGGAATCAGGTGGCCAAAATTCCAGCCAAAGCGGTAGTAGAGCAAGGCGAAGGCCGCGCCGGTCAGGTGCACGCTGTAGGCGATGTTCACGCCGCCCTCAAGCCCACCCCCACTCATGGCTCCGAACAGGTCGATGCCGACGATGAACACCCCCAGCACCCAAGCCGGGATGGGAATCACGAACATGAACAGGACCTGGCGGTGCGGGTAGAGGAGGGCAAAGAGCACGACG
>JBDKTH010000451.1:0-3150 GCA_039680305.1 Thermoguttaceae bacterium
AGTACGTCCGGTTCGCGATTGTTGCGGCGGTTGACGGCGAAGGCCGCCTCGCCAGTCCCCGACGATAATGTGGCCGGCGTCATGGCGGCAAGGGCTTGGGCCACGGTGGCGACGACCTTCTTTTCGAGGGCCGAGGAGTATTCGGCGATCAGTTCCCTCTGGGTGTCGTCCAGGGGATAGCAGTCAAAAAGGGCGTTGGCGAGGACAGGGCCGGAGTGGGTGTGGGAGCAAGTGAGCATGATCTCGGCACGCTCCAAGCCGCACTGCCGATGAAGGCCCTCGCAGATCTTGTCGGCCGTGGCCTTGGGAAAACCGAGGAGATCGCTGGTCACGATCACCGCCCGCTGGCGGTTCGGGGCTTCCAGGGCCAGGACCTTGATCCAAAGTGCGTGGACGGTGCCTTCGGCCGCACGGGTGCGGCTGCTGTAGCCGGCCAGCCAAAGCGGTTTTTCCGGCGTGATGTTCGCCTTGGCGACGCCCGCCTTCCAGCCTGGCGGATCGGCCTGCAGGTTGCCGACGAGGGGCAACGCGACGAGGGCGAGGGCCGCAAGTGCGATCGCATTGCGACGGTTCATGTGGAGTCTCCTTGGTGTGCTTTGGCGTCGTAGGAAACGATGTCTACGCTCGGGCTCCCTTGGCAGCGAATATAGCCCCGGGGCCCGGGCCGTGCAAACGAATCGTCGGCGGGAGGAGACGCACGAGGCAAGGCGGCCTTGGCAGCGCTGGACGTCGCTCCACCCAGGGCAGATCAGAAATCCTGGGGCGCTGGCTTCCCCCCGCTTGCTTTAGCGGCACGCCGTGTTAGAATCGGCATCCAGAATGTGGCGAACAAGACGGGAGCCCCGAACTCGTAGCGAGAAAACTCCTTTGTTGCCGGCCGCCGTTCGACTCGTGACCGCCATCTGGATGTCCGGGCGAATCGCGGTTGAGTTTCGCCTGAATGTTTCGGCTGGTGCCTTGAGTGCGGAGAGGGGCCGCCAAGAAGGCAGGCAGCTAATGTCCGAGTCGAGTCTTGTTTTGAGGAGTGGCTGAGATGCCGCAGGGTACGATTAAGAAGCTGGTGACGGCCAAGGGTTTCGGGTTCATCGAAGGGGATCGTGGAGACATGTTCTTCCACTGCTCCCAGGTGCAAGACGGCACCTTCGAGTCGCTCGCCGAAGGCCAGACGGTCGAGTACGAAGTTGGCCAGGGCCCCAAGGGGCCGCGTGCGGAAAATGTGCGGCCGATCGGCTGATCGCCGCCGCGCCTAGGCCTGCCGCCAGCGTGGGCAGGTGTCGTCTCCTGAGGAAAGCAGCTTGGTGGGGGAAACGAAGGCGGGCTACCGTTTCGGCGGTCCCTCCGCGTTGGCCCCTTCGCCCGGCGGTGTCTCTCGCCGTGGAGGCCACAGCTTTGCTTGCCAAGAAAAGAGCCCCCAGTGCAATGGCCGGGGGCTCTTTGTTTTGGTGCGTTCGCGGCTCACGAATTCTTCGGGACGGCCGCCTGGATGTCTTCCAAGGTGCGGCCCAGCTTGCGGTGCTTCGGCGAGGAGCTGATCTGCTTGGTCGGCGAAATCGTGGCGGGGCTCTCTTGTAGGAAGCCGAGTAGCCGTTGGCTGACGTCGTCGCCTTCGCGCGGGGTGCCGAGGTGGCCAACTGCGTCGGACACGCCCATCAGCACGGACTCCTTCACACCCTGACGAATCCAGTCAAAGAAATTGAAATTCATCGGCCTCTGATCCTCCATGATTGCCGGCCATCCCTGA
Organism: Thermoguttaceae bacterium; assembly: GCA_039680305.1. Classification (GTDB taxonomy): domain Bacteria; phylum Planctomycetota; class Planctomycetia; order Pirellulales; family Thermoguttaceae; genus JBDKTH01. Next base: position 1,742 of record JBDKTH010000451.1, read on the forward strand.
CCCAAGGAATTGCCCGTTGCGAGGCGAGAGGATACCGATTGCCCGGCGGCCTGTCCAGACAGACTTCTGGTTGCCTAGATTCTCTGGTTTGCCGACTCGTCGGCTTTGTCAGTCATCCCTGGAACGGTAGACCTCCCGATCGGCCACGAGCCGATGTCTGCTGCAAGCTCGTCGCGTTCTATGGTGCCAGAGGAGCCGATGCTTGAGCGAGTGGCCTTGCCCGCGAAAGCACATGAAGAAAGGCACGCACTGGAACTTCCCGGTGCGTGCCTTTTGATATTTCGTGAGCCCGATCTTCTTCCGTTTTGACTCGGGTTTAACCAGTGGCTTGGGTAGCTCGATTGAGTCCTCGGCGGAGTTGAGGGGCGACAAGGTCGAAACGTGCATCGACCTCCCCCCTCATGGCGAAATAGCAGTGAGGGAGCCTTCGGTTGTTGAAGGTTCGGGGACGCCGACCGGTTCGGCTTGGGCCTGGAGCCCACCAGAGAGCAGGAAGCCCTCGATGGCCACGGCACTGGTGCACAGTTCCACCAAGCTTTCCAGGTAGGCAAGGTTGACGCGAAAATAGGTGCGCTGGGCGGTGAGCACCGCCAGGTAGCTGAACTCGCCGTGCTGGTAACCTTTACGGGTCAGTTCGAGGGCTTCTCCGGCTTTCGGCAGGATCTCCTTGTTGTACTTCTCCACTCGCTGCCTGGCATTGGCGTACCGCTCGAACACGGCGGCGAGACGATCGTGCAGCAGCAGTTCGATTCGTCGCACCTCCTGTTGGGCCGCCGTCAGTTGGGCGTGTGCCTTTGCGATATTGCCCTGGTTGCGGTTGAAGACGGGAAGGGGCAGGCCGACCTGGACGCTCGCCAGCGTGTCGTCCGTGGCGTTGTCTCGGCCGATGAACGATTCTACGGTAACGTTGGGGAGGCGTTCAGCATGCTGCCGAGCCAGCGCACAGCGGGACCGCTCGACGGCGGCGCGAGCTTCGCCTAACAGGGGGCTTTCGGCCAGTAGACGTGCGCGAGCGGTATCCCAGTTGAACTCAGGAATCCCGCCTTCCAGGGCACCGGCAAGGGGGGAGAGCGGGAGATCAGGAACCCCGACCACCGCTACGAGGCGCCGCCAGGCGGCGAGTCTCCGATTCCTGGTGATCTCCCACTGGAGCTCGGCGGCCTCCATCTCGATCCGTGCTTGAAGCACGTCCGTATAGCCGACCTCCTTGGCTTCCCGCAACTGCTCGGCGGCCTTTAAGCCCTCGCGGCTGATGCGGACCAACTGCTCGTTAAGCGAGAGGGCCCGCTCGATGCCAAGGGCCGCGACATAGGCAGTGCGGACGTCGTTCAGTACGGCCTGCCGTTGCGCCTGCCAGGCGTATTGGGCTTGGTGGATCTCATGGGCAGAGATGGACCGGTTGAGCTGGA
>JBDKTH010000938.1:0-8659 GCA_039680305.1 Thermoguttaceae bacterium
CGAGGCCCGCCATCGCGGTGGCAGATGAATGGCGGGCCTCGCAAGCTCGGCACCGCCCTGCTCCGGCACGTAGCACACAACGCCCAGTTCGGTCCCCTGGCTACCAGTCGATTGTCGGGCCGTCACGGCACACTGTCGCGGTATCTCGTTTTCGTCTCATCTTGCGAGCCTTCGTCACCGTTGGCCGAGCCTGCCACCCGTTCGGCATTGGGTTTGCACGCAAAGACAGAATCCTGTCTGATCTGGTGATCTTGGAACGGAGGTGATCTGGTGATCTCGGGTCGTGGCTCGCAAACGCTGGCATGGCCGGCGGTCGCGGAAGAAGTTTCCCGTGCCCCGGAGGCGGCCCGGCAGCGGGTCGTGATCGAGCACGTCTCGCCGGAGATCGACGAAGGGCGGTTTCCGATCAAGCGGACCGTGCGACAAAAGGTCGTGGTTCGGGCCGGCATCTTTGCCGACGGCCACGACCAGTTGGTCTGCATGCTTCAATACGCCCGGGAACACGAGCAACGCTGGACCGAAGTCCGTATGAAGGCCTTGGGCAACGACCGTTGGGAGGCCGAGTTTCCGGTGGTCGACCTGGCCCGCTATCGCTACACGCTCGAGGCCTGGGTCGACGAATTCGTCACCTGGCAGCACGATCTCCAGAAGCGCGTGGCGGCCGGCCAGGAGGTATCGATGGAGCTGGAGATTGGGGCCGCCCTGATCGAAGCTGCCTCGCAGCGGGCCGAACGCGGCGATGCCGAGCAACTGGCCGACTGGGCCCAGATGTTGCGCGAGCGGGGCCTGCCGGGGCAGGTGGACTTGGCCTTGAGCGATCGCTTGGCCGAGTTGATGGCCCGCTATCCGGACCGCCAGTGGAGCACCCGCTACGACAAGGAGTTGTGGGTGACGGTCGATCGGGAGAAAGCCCGGTTCAGCGCGTGGTACGAGTTGTTTCCCCGTTCGTGCGGTTCCTCGCCGGGACGGCATGGCACGTTGCGCGACTGTGCCGCCCGGGTTGAGGAGATTGCACGCATGGGGTTCGACGTGCTCTACTTGCCGCCGATCCATCCGATCGGTCGGACCAATCGCAAAGGGCCGAACAATGTGCGCGAGGCGCCGTCCGAGGCGCCTGGGAGTCCGTGGGCGATCGGCTCCGAAGAGGGCGGCCACAAGGCGATCCATCCCGACCTGGGGACGCTGGACGATTTCCGTCACCTGATGGCCAAGGCCAAGGAGCACGGGGTGGAAGTGGCCCTGGACCTGGCCTTCCAGTGCTCGCCCGACCACCCCTACGTGCGCGAGCATCCCGAGTGGTTCCGTTGGCGGCCCGATGGGACGGTCCAGTATGCGGAGAACCCGCCGAAGAAGTACGAAGACATCTATCCGTTCAATTTCGAGACGGATCACTGGCGCGATCTTTGGGAAGAGCTCAAGAGCGTCGTGCTATTCTGGATCGACCAAGGGGTGCGAATCTTCCGTGTGGACAACCCACACACCAAGCCGTTCCGCTTCTGGGAGTGGCTGATCGCCGAGGTGAAACGCGGATATCCCGACGTGCTCTTCCTGTCCGAGGCGTTCACGCGTCCCCGGGTGAAATACTACCTGGGCAAGCTCGGGTTCACGCAGTCGTATACCTATTTTACGTGGCGGAACACGAAACATGAACTGACCACGTACCTCAACGAGCTGGTGCACACCTCGGTGGGCGAGTTCTTCCGTCCCAACTTCTGGCCGAACACGCCCGACATCCTGCCCGAGTACCTGCAGTTCGGCGGCCGGCCGGCGTTCATGGCCCGGTTGATCCTGGCCGCCACCCTTTCGGGCAACTACGGGGTCTACGGCCCGCCGTTCGAACGCTACCTCAACCAGGCGCGCGAGCCGGGCAGCGAAGAGTATCTCCATTCGGAAAAGTACGAGCTGCGGCAATGGGAGGAGAGCCCGGGCAGCCTGCGCGATTTCTTGCAGCGGGTCAACCGGATCCGCCGCGAGAACCCCGCCCTGCGCAACGACGCGAGCCTCCAGTTCCGTTCGATCGAGAACGACCAATTGCTCTGCTACACCAAGCAGAGTGAAGACGGCGAGAACACGCTCCTGGTGGCGGTGAACCTCGATCCGTACCACACGCAGTCGGGCTGGGTCGAACTGCCGCTGGACGAGTTGGGGATCCATGCGCAACAACCCTTCCAGGTCCACGACCTGTTGGGCGAGGGTCGCTACCTGTGGAACGGCTCTCGCAACTACATCGAGCTCAATCCGCACATCTCCCCGGCCCAGATCTTCCGCATTCGCCGGCGGATTCGTAGCGAACAGCAGTTCGAGTACTACATGTAAGCAGGAGAATGACTAATGACCAATGCCAGAATGTGACACCGCAACTGTTGGTCATTGGTCATTAGTCATTGGTCATTTCCTTTTCGGGAGCGATTCAGGTTGGCCACTCTCGTCACCCCGACCCAGCTCGTCTTGCGAGCGCCGAGCCCGGCGGCGGGGATCGGCGAGGATCCGCGGTGGTATAAGCATGCTGTGATCTACCAACTCCAGGTACGCACGTTCTACGACGGCAACGGCGATGGGATTGGCGAGTTCCTCGGGTTGATCCGGAAGCTCGACTACCTTCAGGAGCTTGGTGTGACGGCCATCTGGCTCTTGCCGTTCTACCCCTCGCCCATGAAGGACGGGGGCTACGATATCACCGATTTCAAGGCGATTCATCCCGACTACGGAACGCTCAAGGACTTCAGGGCCGTTCTGCACGAGGCGCACCGCCGCGGCTTGCGCGTAATGACCGAGATGGTGCTCAACCACACCTCGGATCAGCACCCGTGGTTTCAGCGGGCTCGCCAGGCCTCGGCCGGTAGCCGTTGGCGCAACTTCTATGTGTGGAGCGATAGCCCGGCCCGGTATGCCGACGCCCGGGTCATCTTTCCGGATCACGAGGGGGGCAATTGGACCTGGGATCCCGTGGCGCGGGCCTACTACTGGCACCGCTTCTACCATCACGAGCCGGACCTGAACTACGACAACCCGGAGGTCCAACAGGCGATGCTCCAGGTGGCCGACCATTGGCTCCGCGCGGGCGTGGACGGTCTGGCCCTGAGCACGGCCCCGTATCTCTTTGAGCGGGAAGAAACGACCTGCGAGAACCTTCCGGAAACCCATCGGTTTCTCAAACGCCTGCGGGAACAGGTCGACGCCAACTACCGCGGCCGGGCGCTGGTGGCGGTGGCCAACGAGTGGCCCGAGGATGCGGCCGCCTATTTCGGCACCGGCGACGAGTGCCAGGCGGCAATGCATTTCCCGTTGATGTCGCGGCTCTACCTCGCCGTGCAGGCCGAGAATCGCCGGCCCGTGGTCGAAATCGTCGAGCAGACCCCGCCGGGGCCGCACGGTTGTCAGTGGCTTCTCTTTTTGCGAAACCAGGACGAGCTGCCGTTGCAGATGGTCACCGAGGTGGAACGCGAGGCGATGTTCCGCTTCTACGCGCGCGACCCTCAGTTGCGCGTGCACACCGGCATTCGCCGCCGGCTCTCGCCGCTGATGGAGAACAGCCGTGCCAAGCTCGAACTGCTCCATGGGCTGCTCTTCTCGCTCCCCGGCACGCCGGTGATCTACTACGGCGATGAGATCGGCATGGGCGACAACGTCTACCTCGGCGACCGCGACGGCGTGCGTACGCCGATGCAGTGGTCGCCCGACCGCAATGCCGGTTTTTCCAGCACCAATCCGCAGCGGCTCGTCCTGCCGGTGGTCACCGATCCGCCGTACCACTACGAGACGGTGAACGTCGCGACGCAGAGCCGGAGTCCGGCATCGCTGTTGAACTGGCTGAAACGGTTGATTGCCCTCCGCAAACAGTCCAAACCGCTGACCGAGGGGGCCTTCGAGTTCGTTGCGTCCGGCAACCCAAAGACGCTTGCCTGGCTGCGCCGCGCGGGCTATGAGGCCGTGCTGGTCGTGGCCAATCTGTCGCGGTTTGCCCAGGTGGCCACGCTCGACCTGTCGTCCTTTCACGGGCAGACGCCGGTGGAACTATGCGGGCGCGTGCCCTTCCCGACGATCGGCCAATCGCCCTACCTGCTGACGTTGGCCCCGCACGCCTTTTTCTGGCTGGCCCTGAGCGAGCCGGCCGAGGTGGCTGGGCGCGTCGCGCCAGAGGTGGGCCACACGCTGGGCGCGGGGCCGCCGTTGGCAGTGATCGAGTTGACCGGCGCCTGGCCGAGCGTGTTTGACGAACCTTGCCGGCCATTGCTCCAACGGCTTTTGCCCAGCTTCCTTGCCACTCGCCGCTGGTTCGGCGGCAAGGCCAAGACCATCCGCGCGGCGAAGATCGCCGACGTGATCCCCCTGGCACGCGAAGCCCGACCGGCGGAAGTATTCTTTGTGCTGGTCGACGTCGACTACACGGAAGGCGAGCGGGAAAGGTATCTCGTGCCGTTGGGGACAAGTCTCGAAGAGCATCTTCTCCAGCGCGGCGGCATGCCGTCGGCGGCTGTGCTGGCCCGGCTGCGGTTCAACCGCGACGAGTATCCTCAGGACTTGCTGCTTCATGACCTGTTCGGCGAGGAGTCGTTCAGTGAGGCCCTGCTCGACCTGATCGCGTCGCGTCAGGCGCTCCCCGGTCGGAGAGGACGGTTCAAGGCGACGACGACGCGGGTCTTCGGTCGGCTGCGCGGTCCGGAGAGCGAGCACCCGGAGCCCAAGGCCCTGAAGGCCGAGAGCAGCAACAGCGTGATCCTCTACGGCGACCGGTTCTTGCTGAAGCTGATCCGTCGGATCGACGAGGGGATCAACCCGGAACTGGAGATCGGCAGGTTCCTTACCGAGTCAGCGACCTTCGCCAATACCCCGCCGGTGGCCGGCGCGATCGAGTACGAGGCTGGCCGGGAAGAGCCGATGACCGTGGGGATTCTCTCGGGCTTTGTCCACAATGACGGCAATGCCTGGGAGTTCACGCTCAGTGCCTTGGAGGACTATTTTGGGCGGGTGGTGAGCGAGGCGGAGGTCGCGCCGCCGCCTGAAGAAGAACCGGCGATGGAATCCTTGTTGGAACTCGCCCGGCGCGAGCCGCCGCCATCGGCCGAGGACTACGTCAGTCCCTATCTGCAATCGGCAGAACTGCTGGGACGCCGCACGGCCGAGATGCACCTGGTCCTGGCCACCGAGACCAGAAATCCCCGCTTTACACCCGAGCCGTTTACGCAGCTCTACCAGCGGTCGCTCTACCAGGGCTTGCGCAATCAGGTCGGGCAGGCCCTGCAGCTTCTGGAGAACCGACTGGACGCGGTGCCGGCGGATACGCGTCAAGACGCCGAGTTGGTGCTGGCGTCGAAACAGGAGTTTCTCGAGCGGTTCCGACCGCTGGTCGAACAGACGATCGCCGCCACGCGGATCCGCTGTCACGGCGATTACCACCTCGGCCAGGTATTGGCCACGGGGGGCGACTTTGCGATCATCGATTTCGAGGGGGAGCCGGCCCGCACCATCGGCGAGCGGCGGTTGAAGGCCTCGCCGCTTCGCGACGTGTCCGGTATGCTCCGCTCCTTTGATTACGCCTGCCATGCCGCCCAAAGCGAGCAGTTTGCCGGGGTGGTGATGGCCGAGCAAGACCGCCTGTTGCTGGACCATTGGGTACAATTCTGGGTAACCTGGACCAGTGCGGCGTACCTGCGCTCGTACCTGGCGGTCGCCGAGGGAGCGTCGTTCCTTCCTCCCGACGAGCAGAGTCTCCAGGTGCTGCTGGACGCCTATCTTTGCGAGAAAGCCCTTTACGAGCTGCAATACGAGTTGAATAACCGCCCCGGTTGGGCCCACATTCCTTTGAAAGGACTCAGCCGGTTGCTGGAGTGAGCTGTCGGACGGGAGCCATCAGCGATCAGCAGTCAGAATCAGCAGTCAGCCATTGAGTGTTTGCCTTCAGCGGATTGACGGATGATTACTGACAGCTGACAGCCCAGTCCCGCTCAACGCCAACCACAGGTGACTTGCCATGACCCCAATGACCCTATTCACCGACGACGACTTGCACTGGTTCAACGAGGGCACCCACCTGCACTTGTACCACAAGCTGGGTTCACGGCCCTGGACACACGAAGGCGTCGAAGGGGTCTATTTTGCCGTTTGGGCGCCCGATGCGCGGCATGTCCGCGTGATGGGCGACTTCAACAACTGGTCGACGGACTCACACCCGCTGCGTCCCCGGGGCAGTTCGGGGATTTGGGAAGGATTCTTTCCCGGCCTCCGGCCCGGCGTGCGGTACAAATACCATGTCATCTCGCGGCACAACAACTACCGGGTCGACAAGGCCGACCCGTATGCCTACTACATGGAGGTTCCGCCCCGCACGGCCTCGCATGTTTGGACGTTGGACTACGATTGGCACGACGACGACTGGATGCGCAGCCGCTACGAACACATCGGGGTCGACGACCCGATCTCGATCTACGAGCTTCACCTCGGCTCTTGGATGCGGCCCTTGGATCGTCCGGGCGAGTTCTACAACTACCGCGAACTAGCCCCCAAGCTGGTCGAGTATGTGCGCCGCCTGGGATTCACGCACGTCGAATTCATGCCGGTGATGGAGCATCCGTTCTACGGCTCCTGGGGCTATCAGATCTCCGGCTACTTCGCCCCCACAAGCCGCTACGGCACGCCGCAGGACTTCATGTACCTCATCGACCACCTTCACCAGAACGGGATCGGCGTGCTCCTCGACTGGGTCCCGTCGCACTTCCCCAACGACGACTTCGCCCTGGGCTACTTCGACGGCGCGCACCTCTACGAGCACGCCGATCCGCGACAGGGGATTCATCCCGACTGGAACAGCTATGTGTTCAACTACAGCCGTAACGAAGTCCGTTCCTTCCTCCTGAGCAACGCCATCTTCTGGCTCGACAAGTATCACATCGACGGCCTGCGCGTCGACGCCGTGGCCTCGATGCTCTACTTGGACTACTCGCGCAAGGCGGGCCAATGGATCCCCAACCGTTATGGCGGCAAGGAGAACCTCGAAGCGATCTCCCTGCTGCGCGATTTCAACGAGCGGGTTTACAGCCATTACCCCGACGTGATCACCGTGGCCGAGGAATCGACCGCCTGGCCCTCCGTCTCCCGGCCGACGTACCTTGGCGGGTTGGGGTTCGGCTACAAGTGGGACATGGGCTGGATGCACGACACGTTGGCCTACATGGCCCACGACCCGATCCACCGCCAATACCACCACGACAAGCTCACCTTCCGGATGGTCTACGCTTTCACGGAGAACTTCATCCTTCCCCTGTCGCACGACGAGGTCGTGCACGGGAAAGGCTCGCTGTTGACGAAGATGCCCGGCGACGACTGGCAAAAATTCGCCAACCTCCGCCTCCTGTTGGGCTATCAGTATCTCCAGCCGGGCAAGAAGCTGCTGTTCATGGGCGGGGAGTTCGGCCAGTGGCGAGAGTGGAACCACGACACGCCGTTGGACTGGCACCTGCTGCAGTTCGCGCCCCACAAGGGCGTCCAGCGCTGGGTCCAGGATCTCAACCGGGTCTACCGCGACGAGCCGTCGCTTCATCGACTCGACTGCGACCCGGCCGGCTTCTCGTGGATCGATTGCTGCGACAGTCACAACAGCGTCATCGCTTTTTTGCGCAAAGGCCGCGACGACGACCGGCCGGTGATCGTGGCGTGCAACTTCACACCGGTTCCCCGGCTGAACTACCGCATCGGCGCCCCGAAGGGCGGCTTGTGGGAGGAGATTCTCAACAGCGACGCCCAACACTTTGGCGGCAGCGGCCACGGCAACCTCGGCGGCCAGGAGGCCACACCGATCCCTTCCCACGGCCATTTCTACTCGTTGAACCTCACCTTGCCCCCCTTGGCCATCATCGCCCTGAAGTGGATCGGTTGAGGGCGGCAACAATTCCCGTAACTCTTTGGCGAAAGGGAGCGAGTGTAAGGGAAGGAAAGTAGGGGAAGCGGGGAAAAGGGAAAGACAAAGAAAAGGATTTGCTGGCAACCGTGATTGCCACAAGTACCTGATTTGTTTCTTTCCCTTTTCCCCGCTTCCCCTTCTTTCCTTCCCTTACACCGTTGGCAGCTTCAGATAGCTACAGTGTTGCCAATTCCAGAAAGAGACGCGTCAAGGCGTCGTGATTTCCCAGGCCCAGGCGGTCTTGGCCGGGAAGGTCAACTCGCGTTGGAAGGTGGCCGGGGCTGTGAACGTTTCGCCCACTCCGTCCGCGGTGAGCCGAGTGATCCGTACGTCTTTCTTGGCCAGCCCGTAGCGAGCGGCGTCGAACGCGTACTGGGCCGTCAACGGCTGGTCGCTGACGTTGACGAACAAGAGCACCAGGCGGCCTTCGTGGGGCTGTTGCCACGCGCCGGTCAAGACGGCCGACGTAGTGACCGGCCAGCGGTTGTGCCACTGCCAGTCGGCGGTCACCGTGGGGATCTCGCCGCCCAATTCCGGCGGCCGGGCCATCTCGCCGGCATAGAAGTAACGCCGCAGCGCGTGACGCAGACGGATCACCTGACGCAGGAACGCGCCGTTGTCTTTCTCCTTGATCACGCTCGGCGCGAGCCAGCCGATCTGCTCGCCGAAGACCAACTGCTGGCCGGCTTTCATGCGCAAGGCGAGATTCTTGGTCTCGCCACCCCGATAGGCACGGCCGAACATCTGAACCGCCCCGCCGTA
>JBDKTH010000052.1:0-4804 GCA_039680305.1 Thermoguttaceae bacterium
CGTTCCCAACTTCCGCAGGTCCGCGTCGAGCACGTCGGCAGCACGTCAGTGCCCGGCTGTGGGGGCAAGGGGATCGTCGATCTGATGGTCCCCTACCGGGATGCCGAGGAGTTGGCGGCGGTCAAGGGACTATTGGAGCGCCTTGGGTTTCAGCGGCAGGCCGATCGAGACGCGTTCCCAGAAGACCGCCCCATGCGGGTCGGATCGCTGTTCCATGACGGCGAGCTGTTTCTCGTCCATGTCCACGTCATCCCGGCCAATTCGCCCGAAGTCGACGAGATGCATTTCTTCCGGACGTGCTTGAGGGCGGATCCAGAACTCCTTGAGGCTTACGTCGCCCGGAAACGGGAGATCCTTGCCGGGGGAGTGACCGATTCGCTGGAGTATTGCCGGCTGAAAGGGGAGTTCATCAAGGCGGTGCTGGGCTAGAGACCTTGAGGGAAGACCGTGCGGGGTACGATCGAGTCCCTGCGGCCGTGGAACCGGGTCGGGATCAGCTCGGCGGCCCCCGACGCCCTGTTTCGACCTCGCGGCGACTTCCCGCCAAGAGGGCGTCGAACGAAAAACGTCCGGCGCCAACGATCAGCAGGAAGATCGAGCCCAGGAGCATGGCAAAGTCGGTGCGGGCTTCGTGCGTCATGCTCCAGAACCCGTAGGAGTTGGCCTTGGGGAGGCTGAACATCCAGAGGCCATGTCCCAGAAGAATGGGGATCTTGGTCGAGAGGATGGCGACGCACATGCTGACGATCATGGGGATGGCCGCCAGGCGTGTCAGCAGACCCAGGATCAGGAGGGCGCCGCAGGCGATCTCGAACCCGCCGACCATCGGAGCCAGGGTCTCAGGGTAGGGAATCCCGATCTTGGCGAACCGTCCCGCACCCAGGGCCGCCGGGAAGAGAAACTTCTGGATGCCTTCCGATAGGAAGACCCCGCCGACGACGAGTCGGATCAAGACCACCGATCGCGGGGCGTCGGTGGCAAGGATTCTTCGGAAAACGCCCATGCGACACCTCCGCCTCAAGCAGGCATAGATGGTTCAGGTCAGATCGAGGATGCTCCCGAGTTATTGTCGCGTCCAAGTCAAGATGAGAGAGCTTCCCGGCGGCCTCTCAAGGCATCGACCCATCTGTGGCCATGCCATCCAACGTCACCAACCATGACCGCCCCTTCTGGATTGCAACTCGTTGACAGTCCCATCGATAGCGAGATATATTCACCTCGCTGAGCGACATGAAGGATCCTATCTGTCCCAGGGGCTGACACCATGGCAACCAATCCTGAACCAGGTCACCGAATCCAGTTCAGTCTCAGGACATTCCTGATCGCCTCGTGTGTCCTCGGCGTTTCTGGGGGCTTGCTCGGGCGTCTCTTCTTCCGCAATCCGGAAGTCTTTCTCCTCCTGCTTGGGGCGTTTTCGACCGTCCTTCCATTTCTCCTGGCGATCAGCACGATCCTCTGGATCGGGTGGCACAGCCCGCGCCGGCGATGGACGCTGATCGTGTGGGGCGGGTTGTTGCTGTTGATGCCGCCTGTTGGGATGGGGGTACTCTACTTTGTTGAATCGTTCATTCACCCGTCGCCCCGCAATCTTCAGTTCCAAAGCACGCAACAACTGATACAGTGGCTGCCCACGCGGATTGATCAGCCCTGGGTGTGGAACGAGTTGACGACACGTCTCAAAGCGGGCGGCTTGACCCAACAGGAAATTGACGATGCGGTCAGGCAACTGATTTCGCACATGACCACCAAGCGTCCCAACGGCTGGGATCAGCCGCTGCACTGGCAAGGTGACTTTGTAAAGTCAGCCACACAGGCGGGTAAGATCTCCGAACCCCTGCTGCTCGCTCTCTGCGACGCGTTCCACGGCAAGAAGCCAGTGATCCCGCCGTTGCCCCGGATTCGCGAGGGCAAGCAAGGGCTTTCCATCGAGGTCCAGTACGGCAACAGATGGAGCGAAGAAGCGCAGCTTGGGCTGGAACTCCTCTGGCAGGCCGACCGAGTACTGCTGGACGGCAAGCCCCTTGACGTCCGGCAGACATCGAAGAGCAATCATGAGTGGACCTGCTACCATGACGGTCGTCTGCCGGGTGGGGACCACGAGATTACCATTGAACTTGAATGTGCGTACGTCGACCAGCGCAGACTGCTCGGCCTCAGTGCGCGCAACTTACACAAGAGCCGCTGGCCAGAGGCCAGCAAACGCTGGAAGCAGTCGGTCTCGGCGCCTTTGAAGGTGTACCCTCGCGACACGCCGCTCGTTCCGCTCACCACGGACCCGAGTCAAGACCCAGGCTCGACTGGCGGCGCTCGAATCGACCGCCTCGTTGTCCAGGCTGACCAGAATGGGAAGAAGAAGCTTGTTCTGAAAGCCGAACTCCCCTATGGGCAGTCCACGTTGAGCTATGACGTTGCCGCATCGCTCAACGGGCAACTGGTCCCGCTCGGCCCGTTGTGGATCGTCCGGAGCGGGCACTACACTTCCCGAAACGGCTGTCATCCGTTGGAGGCTCGCCTCGACGCGCTCGATCCTTCGATCACTCAGGTCGACATCCACCTGACGCCCAATCCCCGCCACGTCGAGGAATACCCCGAGGTCTCGGAAATCTGGGGCAAGAAGACCATCCTGCGGGGGATTCCGCTTGAGCGGCTCGACTTGGAACAGAAGCCAGACGGCCAACGACCGTGAAAGGCTCGCGGTTGGCAGACGGAGAGACCCGATCGCCGCTGTGTCTGACAGGGGGTATTGTTCCCGGAAACTGGCAAGTGAGCAGGCGAGACCTGGAAATACACCCCCAGGTTTAGCGAGAGAATTGTGGATAGCCCCACGTGTGCTGGTGCGAATTTTCGGGCGATGCTCAATTCCGTAAAGCACAGATGTTCAAGCACTTTCGACTCATCGAAAAATCGCAAGTCTTCTAGTAAGGATTAGGGGGAGTGTTGCATAATTCACCCCCTAGCACCACCTCGGAAGGGAAACATCTAGCTCTTAACGGTTTCCCCCGATCGGTTTTCGCGACCACGTGTTTCCAGGCTTCGTGGCAGGGAGTCTGCATACCGGGAACCTGAGACGACCGGAAACCCTGGGGGTCGTTCCTCAAGGGTTTCCGGACGTTAACGTCCAGGGAGAGGATTGCCAAATTGCCAAAGATCCTGTGGCGAGCGCTGCGGCCGCCAGAGGTAAGCCTAGCAGATCGGCTGGCCCAATTTCCACTCGTTTCTGAGCCCAATGAAGAAATTCCGGTTCATCCCGGGTTTGTGGGAATCGTTGTCGGGTTAGGTCTTCCAGGTTTCAGGCAGGGATGGAAAGGTGCGTTTGGGGAGGCATCGCTCGGGTGTCCAATGGTACTTGCCACCGAGCATCAGGTTGCCTTAGACTACCCCTTTCTTGGCCGTTGGACGCCCGAGCGTGGTCGAGTGGAACGAAACATCGCTGGGAGGAGATGACCTGTGAGACACGTCGCACTTCGGCTGGCACTCGCTGCGGCCCTGGCCTTGATCGCGGACTACTCCTACACGGCACCCCAGGCCCCATCGAGCGGCGTCCCGTCGTCGGCCACAACCTCCGAGGCGTCTGACCGGGTCAAGACCGATGAGGCACGGGCCGGGGCGAACCTCGTTGTCAATCCAGGGTTCGAGGAACTGAAGGGCAGCGCTGCCGCATCCTGGCTGGCGCAGAACCAGGCGAAATGGGGCGAGTCGGCCAACATCGACCAGGAGATCACACGATCAGGCGCGCGGAGCGTGCGTCTGGCGGCCGAACCTCGCTACGTCACCGTTGCCAGCGAGCCCATTGCGGTGGAACCCTGCCACGTTTACTACCTCTCCTTCTGGAGGAAACAGGAAGTCGAGGCAGGGGCGGAAGCCTCCTCCTACCTCACCATCCTCCTGAACAACGGGCGCAAGCCGCTCTACTGGGACGGCAAGAGCCGAGAGTCCGCGACCAGCGGTTGGAAGAAATACGTGCTCAAGTACATCACGCCCGACGACGTCCGGTCGATCCAGGTGGGGCTGAACATGGATTGCCGGAAGGCGAGCACGTCCCGGGTGTGGTTTGACGACGTCGAAGTTCTCGACGGCAATCGGTCCTTGCCGGCCCAACCGAAACCGATTCCCTACGACCAGTGTCCGCTTCAACACGGTTCCTGGACGCTCGCTCCGGAACTCAGCGACGAGTTCAACGCCACGGCCATCGACGCCGCCAAATGGGAACAGGTCGACCGCCGGGAATGGGGCCGGGCCTTTGCCATGATGGCGAAGAATGCTTCGCAGAAAGACGGGGCCCTTCAGATTTCCATCACCCCGGGCGAGCTGCCGGGCAAGCCGAACGTGATCTATCATTCGGCCATGCTGAAGACCCGCGAGCTTCTTCGCTACGGCTACCTGGAAATCCGCGCCAAGCTCTCCGCATGCCCGACGCGCAACGCCTTCTGGCTCTATCATCAAAGCACGGGCGGCAATGGCTGGTCGGAGATCGACATCTTCGAGGCATGGGGCGGAACCAAGGCGCGTGGGGGCAACTGTATTCCGGCAACGCTCCACCTTCAGCAACTGACTGATCCCGCCCAATGGACCATCCCCACGCGGCGCTGGGACGCCCCGGTGCGGCTCGATCAGGACTTCCACGTCTACGCCCTGGAGTGGAACGATACGCACCTGGTGGTCTATTTCGACCACTCGCCTGTGATCGTCTTCGAGAACGACTACTTCCACGAGCCTCTCAACATCACCCTGAACGCAGAGCCGGACGGCCCTCGCCCGGACTTCAAGGAGTTGCCCGATACGTTCGTCATCGATTACCTGCGGA